>JACQGT010000177.1 GCA_016199425.1 Chloroflexota bacterium | reverse complement strand
CTTCGACCGGCTGCGCAAGCCCATCCGCCTCAACGCCAAACTGATCAACCTCATCAGCGTCATCTCCGCCGCGGACGCCCCACCCACCCGCCAGGTCTACGACGTTTTCGAGCATCTCTCCGGCCAGGTGGACGCCCAACTGGACAAACTCAACTCGATTCTGGAGGAGAGCGTGGCCGACTTCAACGCGGCGGTGAAGGCCGCGCAGGTGCCGGCGGTGGTGGTGTAGGGAAGACGGCGGACGACGGACCGCGGACGACAGACGGATGCAGGGGGTGATATCCCTGTGTTCGTCTGTCGTCGGTTATTGTGCTCAACGAAGCGTACAATTACGTCTCGTTGACTGACGGGGATGGGTGACTGTATACTGCATCTGGCGGGTCGAAGCGTGCTGTGACCCGCTGGTGGTCGGTTCCGTAAATGGTGCCAATACAAACGAGATGGCAAGAGAGAAAGCACTCACCCAGGCTGAGCTACGGGCGCGATTGCAAGTATTCAAAGAGCAGCGTGGCCCAGAGTTTCATCTGACTGCTCTGGGCTACTTTGGCTCCTATGCCCGTAGAGAAGCTCACCCGGAAAGCGATGTGGATATCGTCTTCGAAACGACGCATCCGAATCTGTGGATGACATCGATTATGAAACAAGACCTGGAAGAATGGTTGGAGCGGCCCGTAGACCTCATTCGGTTGCATCGCTATATGCCTCCCGCTTTTCGAGCACGGCTGGAACGCGAGGCAGTCTATGTCTGATCAAACACTCTTGCGGGAGCGTCTGCAATTGAGAGGCGAAACGTTCCTGTGCCTGGCGACTCTCGTGATCCGAAGGGAGAAAATCGATGGAATTGGTTGCTGAACAATCTGCGCCCGCGATACAGAGGGAACCGAATGCGCTCATAAAATATCTCAGGCATCTGCCCAAGACATTCCGTCTGCAAGCGCGTTCTGATTCGGGGGCAGTGTTGGCATTGGACATTCTGGAGCCGGAGACCGCCCGCCGCAAAGCGAATGTTTGGCTGCTCTGTAACGCGGGGAATTTGTTGGGGGCGAAGAACTCGGAGCTGGTGATAACTGACCGAGTTCTTTGGCGTTTCGATGTGGTTCTCACTTCACCCGGCAGAGGGGAAATTGGCATTATAGGAAAACTCTGCCTGGATGCTGTCACTGGGGAAGCTGTGTTAACCGAAAATCTCGTGGCAGGATACCGGGAAAATGCCGACAAACTTAGTGCCCGTTGAGCATTTCCCGCAAATCCAAAAGGCCGGCTGTCTGGCGGCTGTAGCGCAGATGTCTTTGTATCATTTGGGTATTTCTGTGCCACAGACCACCCTATACCGGTTATTTGGCACAGGATTCATCGGCGCGCTTCTGTTTGACCTGGCGCGTATTGAACGATACGGCGTCCGTGTAACCTTTGGTGACAATGACGAGTTTGTCCTTTTCAGGCATCTGTCGGCTGGCCAACCTGTGGTCGTTTTCGTGTGGACAGGGGAGTTGCCCTACTGGGGGGAGTCTACACGTCACGCACTGCTTGTGGTCGGGTATGACAACGAATTTTTTTACGTCAACGATCCTGCATTCCCAGACGCTCCGTTGCCAGTGTCGCAGGGAGACCTGTTTCTTGCCTGGTTGGAGTTCGACTATTTCTACGCGATTGTCACCCGTTAAATGTCCCCCACCCCCAACATCCTCAAAATCACCCTGGCCGATTTTATCGTGCGCGCCGGTTATCAGATGGGCAAGACGCCCCTGCTGCCCATTCTGGCCGCCTCTCTGGGCGCGTCGGATGTGCTGCTGGGGATGATTGTCTCGGTCTCGACGCTGACCGGGCTGGCAACAAAACCCCTCTTCGGCCTCCTCTCAGACAGGCAGGGGCGCAAGCTGTGGATTGTGCTGGGCACGCTGCTCTTTGCGGGCGCGCCGTTTCTGTACCGGTTCATCGACACCCCCGGCCAACTGGTGGCCCTGCGCTTGCTGCACGGCACGGCCACGGCCATCTACGGCCCGGTGACGGTGGCCTACGTGGCCGAGCGGGGGGGCAGACGCAAGGCAGAGCGTCTGGGCTGGTTTGGTATGGCCCGCAGCGGCGGCTACGTCATCGGCCCGCTGGCCGCCGGGCTGCTGCTGCTGTGGAACGATCCGGCGGATGTCTTCGCGGTCATCGGCTTCCTCAGCCTGCTGGCCTTCGTCCCCGTCCTTTTTTTGGATGAAACCGGTAGCTCCCGGCGGGCCGATACCCAATCTCCAATCTCTAATCTCCAATCCCTTTTCCGCATTCCGCATTCCCCATTCCGCATTCCCGCGGTTTGGCTCTCCGGCGGCATGGAAGCGACCGTCTACGTTGCCACCTACGCCATCAAAGCCTTCCTGCCCGTCTACGCGCTGACCGCCGGTTACAACACCGCCCAGATCGGTCTCTTCTTCACTGTGCAGGAAGGGGTGCATCTGCTGCTGAAACCCCTGGCCGGGCGGGCCGGTGACCGGATGGGCTATTTCTGGACCATCAGCCTGGGAATGGGCGGGCTGGCCGGGCTGCTGCCACTGCTTACCGTCGCCTCTCAGGGGTGGATGCTGATCGGGCTGGCCGCGCTCTTTGGCGGCTGCCAGGCGCTCATCTTTCCGGCCACAGTGGCGCTGGTGGCGGATCAGATCGAGCCGGAGCATCTGGGCGCGGGGCTGGGCTTTGTGGGCACTCTCAACAACGCGGGCAAAGTGGCCGGGCCTGTGCTGGGCGGGCTGCTCATCGCGGGCCTGGGCTACGCGGGGATGCTCTGGCTGCTCAGTGGATTGCTCCTGGCCGGCGCGCTGGTGGTGGCGACAGTGCTGCCCCGGGTGCGGGTACCCCTCCCATCAGCCGCTCTTCCCCAGAGCGGGTCATAGCTCCCTCGCTTTTGGGGCGCTCCGGTCGGGTCACGGACCCGACCGCCGCCGGTCACGGACCGGCGGGGAGCAATCGTGCCCCCAACTTGCAATAGACTCCCCACTTCCCCTTCTCGCACATTTGACAAGCATAATTAGTGTATGCTAAAATTTGAAATTAGCTAAACCTAAAAAAATTGATTGTCGCAACTACGCAGCAGTGCTTGTCCAAAGCTGCACGGATCGGCTATGTCTACCAACAGGAGGAGTGGAATGAGGAAAAGACTACAGCACTTTTTGTCCCGGCGCGACTTTGTGCGGGCTGGCATCGGCGGGGTGGCCGGCGCTCTGGGGCTGGGAACGGTTGCCGCCACCGGGCTTGCCCAGACCCAACCGCCCGCGCCAGGCCCAGGCGAACACGGCGGGCACGGGGAGAATCTGATGCAACTGGTGGGCGCGGTGGACCACAAACGCAACGGTTTCGACCCTATGCAGATTCTGGTGGACTGGGACTTTGGCACAGTCAGCGCTCTGCCCAATGGGCAGACTTTGCGGGAATACGAAATTCTCGCCTTTGACAAGGAAATCGAGATTGCGCCGGGCATCTTCTTCCCGGCCTGGACCTACAACGGACGGGTGCCCGGCCCGACTCTGCGCTGCGCCGAAGGGGATCGGGTGCGCATCCGCTTTATCAACGCGGGCAGCCACCCCCACACGATGCACTTTCACGGCGTTCATCCCGCAGAAATGGACGGCGTGCCCGGCGTCGGTCCCGGCGAGATCGCTCCCGGCCAGCTTTTTACCTACGAATTCGACGCGCAGCCTTTCGGCTGTCACCTCTACCACTGCCACGCCATCCCCCTGAAACGCCACATCCACAAAGGGCTGTACGGCGCGTTTATTGTGGACCCGGCGGTAGGCCGTCCGCCCGCCCGGGAGTTTATGATGATGATGAACGGCTTCGACACGAATTTTGATGGGGACAACGAAATCTATGCAGTGAACAGCGTTGGGCACGAATACGCCCGCCGTCCGATTCCGATTCAGGTGGGGGAGCTGGTGCGCGTCTATCTGATCAACATTACGGAATTTGACCCCATCAACTCCTTCCATCTCCACGCCGAGTTTTTCAACTATTACGACCACGGCACAACCCTGGACCCCACCTCGCGCACGGTGGATACGATTATGCAGGTGCAGGCCCAACGGGGCATTCTGGAGTTTCGCTACCGCTGGCCGGGGCAGTATATGTTCCACGCCCACGTGAGCGAATTTGTCGAGCTGGGCTGGATGGGCCACTTCAACGCAGTGCAGCCGGCAGACTTCCCCGCAGCCCTGGCCGCTGTGGGTCTGGACGAGGAATGGGATCGCAAATCGATGCAGGGCAGCACAGTTGCCGGAAAGGGAGCGTAAGCCATGACTACTGAAACTTTGCCCATCAGAAAATCCGCCGGGACAAACTGGCTGTTGGCGTTGATTCCTCTGCTGCTGTTGGGCGTTGTGCTGGCCTATCTGGTGGCGACGGGTGGCGGGCTGAGCGAACTGGCCGGGCCGCCGGTGGAACAGGTGAGCATCCAGCGCATCACCCTGCCCGCGCCTGGTCAAATCCGGGTTGAAGTGGTGAACGACGGCCCGCAGACCGTCACCATTCCCCAGGTGCTGGTGGACGACGCCTATTGGAGCTTCTCTGCGGAGCCGAGCAATACCATCCCGCGCCTGGGGCAGGCTGTGTTTACCATTCCCTACCCCTGGGTGGCGGAGGAGACCCACGCAGTGCGGCTCATCACCTCCCTGGGGGTGACTTTTGACGGCGAGATTCCCGTGGCGGTGGAATCCCCTACGCCCTCCCTCTCCCTATTCACTCGTTTCGGTCTGATCGGCATCTACGTGGGGGTGGTGCCTGTGCTGTTGGGGATGCTTTGGTATCCCCTGCTGCGCCGTCTGAGCCGCCAGGCCCTGGACTTTATCCTGGCTCTGACCGTCGGTCTGCTCGTCTTTCTGGCTGTAGGCACGTGGCTGGACGCGCTGGAGTTCGCCGGTGAACTGCCCGCGTTCTGGCAGGGCGCGCCGCTGGTCTTCTTTGTGGCGCTGGCAACCCTGGGGGTGCTGCTGGCGGTGGGTAGCCGGGGCGGAGGACAGGAACGCCCGGCCTTGCAGATCGCCTATCTGATTGCCCTGGGTATCGGTCTGCACAATCTGGGGGAAGGGCTGGCGATTGGCGCGGCCTACACAGCGGGCGAGGCCGCGCTGGGCACCTTTCTGGTGTTGGGCTTCACTCTGCACAACATCACCGAAGGCGTGGGCATTGCCGCCCCCATCGTGCGCAAAAATCCCGGGCTGAGCCACTTTGCCCTGCTCATCCTTCTGGCGGGCGGCCCCGCGCTGCTGGGGACGTGGATCGGCGGCTTTGCCTTCAATCCCGTATGGGCGACACTCTTCCTGGCAGTTGGCATCGGCGCCATCCTTCAGGTGGTGTGGGAAGTGGGCAAGCTGCTGGTGCGCAGCAGCCAACAGGCCGGAGGGTCAGCCATCAACTGGATGAATCTGGGCGGGCTGGGCGCGGGGCTGGCGATTATGTATCTCACCGCGGTCCTGGTCAAGTTCTAAGCGGAGAGAAGGCACATGACCGCGAATAGGAGGATTACGCAAATAGTTGACGTGTAGGGGATGCTAATGAATGTCCCTCAACGAACCCAACAGACCAACCATTCGCGTCATCCTCCTATTCGCGGTCATTTGTGACGAATGCACATAACGTCAATGATCAATTCAAATCATGAAAATCTACGTCCCTTTCCTGATTGAACGGCTACCGCGGCAGAAACTCCTCCTGCCCACCCATTGCCCCTACCAACTGGCGGGCCTGGCGAATGTCGGCCAGCTCGCCCAGGCTGATCAGTTGCACCAGCGCGTTGCCCAGGACAGTCGTCTCCACCGGGCCGGCCACAACCGGCAGCCCGGTGGCGTCGGCGGTCATACGGTTGAGCAGCCGGTTCTGGCTGCCGCCCCCCACAATGTGAACCCAGTCCGCGGGCTGGCCGGTCAGGTCGGTCAGGCTGGCCAGGACGCTGGCATAGCGATTCGCCAACCCCTGCAGCACCGAGCGCACGATCTCCCCTTTCGTCTGCGGCACGGGCACCCCCCGCTCCTGACACCACTCCTGCACCCGGGCCGGGTGATCCCCCGGCGGCAGGAAACGGTTGTCGTTGGGGTCGATGGCTGTGACCTCCGGTGACGCTTCGGCGGCCAGCCGGGTCAGTTCGGCATAGCTCAACTCCTCGCCCGCGGCGGCCCAGGTGGCCCGGCACTGCTGGACAATCCACAGCCCCATCACATTTTTGAGCAGGCGATAGGTTCCGTAGACGCCTCCCTCATTCGTCACGTTGGCGGTCAGAGCCGCGTCGTTGATGACCGGTGCGCCCACTTCCAGCCCCACCAGACTCCACGTGCCGCTGCTGATGTAGGCCGAGCGGGAAGATGCCAGAGGTGTGGCGGCCACCGCGCTGCCCGTGTCGTGGCAGGCCGGCGCGATAACCGGAATGCCGTCGTATGCGCCCAACCGCGTCCCCGGCTGCACCACCTCCGGGAAGATGTGGCGGGGGATGGCGAAGGCATCGAGCAGCTCTGTGGCCCAGTCGCCGGCGCGGGGGTTGAACATCTGTGTGGTGGTGGCGTTGCTGAATTCGCAGACCTTCGCCCCGGTCAGCCAATAGTTGAGCAGGTCCGGCGCGGTGAGGAATGTGTGGGCCGCGGCCAGTTGGGGCGAGCCGCTCTGCACCAGACTGATCATCTGGTAGAGGGTGTTGATGGGCATAAACTGGATGCCGGTCTGGGCGAAGATCTCCGCCTGGGACACCTGGCCCAAAGCCCAGTCCATCACCCCGTCCGTCCTACTGTCCCGGTAGGTGATCGGGTTGCCCAGCAGCTTGCCCTGGCTGTCCAGTAGGCCGAAGTCTACGCCCCAGGTGTCCACGCCCAGGCTGGCCGGCTTGTACTGTTTTCCCAGTATAATGCCCTGCTGGATGTCGTGCCAGAGGCGCAGAAAGTCCCAGTGCAGGGTGCCCCGCAGGTTGACGGTCACGTTGGGGAAGCGGTGCAGTTCTTCCAGTTCCAGGCCGCGCCCGTCAAAATGCACGGCTATCACCCGGCCCGATTCAGCGCCCAGATCGATTGCAAGAGTGGTGAGTTTTGTCATAGGTGTAGAAGGTTGGGTGGCAGGTATTGGGTATTGGTTCAAGTATACCACAAAAAAAGGTTTGCAGCCCCCTACCGCCGCGCCGACGCCCACCCCCACACTGGACGACGTTTTCCTGGCCGGGGCAGAGATATTCCAGACCCACTGCGTGCAATGTCACGGACCCCACGGCATGGGCGACGGTCCCGCGGCCACGACCTTACCCGTGCAGCCTGCCATTCTGCCTTTCCACATTCCCCTGCACCGGGACGAGGACGTCTACGTCTTTATCAGCGAGGGCTTTCCTAATTTGGGGATGCCCGCTTTCCGGGAGATTCTGAGCCAGGAGGAGATTTTGCAGGTGTTGCGCTATCTGCGCGTGCGCTTTGGCGGGGTGTCCCCGTGAGAAAATACAGCGTCTTTTCGGCTTGTCATATCTGGCACTTCGTGGCATTGTGGGAGCAGTAGGTATGCTATTCCACTGAATTCACCCCATCTGTTTGTAAGGAATGCTGTTATGGAGACACCCACTTCTTCCCACGCTCCTTTTCGCGTTGTGCTGGCCGGCTGCGGCGGCATCACCCGGGCCTGGCTCAACCACGCGGCCGAACGCACCGACCTGGACTTCGTGGGTCTGGTCGATCTCTTGCCGGAGAATGCGGCCAAAGTCCAGGAGGAGTTCGGCCTGACCAACGCCCGCATCGGCACAAACCTGTCCCAAATGCTGACGGAGACCGGCGCGGATGTGGTCTTTGACTGCACCATTCCCGCCGCCCACAAGAGCGTCGTTCTCACCGCCCTGGCCCACGGCTGCCACGTCCTGGGCGAGAAGCCTCTGGCCGAGTCGATGAGCGATGCGCGGGAGATGCTGGCTGCGGCCCAGGCCAGCGGCAAGACCTACGCCGTCATCCAGAATCGGCGTTATCTGGACAATATTGTGCGCTTCCGCGAGATAATCCGCGCCGGGCAGATCGGGCCGCTGACCACCCTCAACGCCGATTTCTACCTGGCCCCCCACTTCGGTGGCTTCCGGGATGCGATGGAGCACGTCCTGCTCCTGGATATGGCGATCCACTCCTTCGACCAGGCCCGCTACATCGCCGACGCCGATCCCGTGAGTGTCTACTGCCACGAGTGGAATCCGGCCAGCTCCTGGTATGCCCACGGCGCGTCGGCCCAGTGCATCTTTGAGATGACAAACGGGCTGGTCTTCAACTACCGGGGGAGCTGGTGCGCCGAGGGTTTGCAGACGGCCTGGGCCTGCGACTGGCGGGCTATCGGGCAAAAAGGTACGGCCCGCTGGGATGGGGAAGATGAAATTCAGGTGGCCGCGCTGGTGGGCAACGAAGGCTTTTTCCGTCAGACCGAACGGCTCGATCCACCTGCCACGCCCCCATTGCAGCACAGCAGCCACGCCGGCGTAATCAACGAATTTGTCGAGTCGTTGAAAAGCGGTACACTGCCCCAGACCGTCTGCACCGACAACATCAAAAGCCTGGCGATGGTCCACGCCGCCATCGAAAGCGCGGAGAGTGGACGGAAGGTGGGGATCGAGTTTTGAGTTGCGAGTTATGAGTTGTGAGTTATGAGTTGCGAGTTATGAGTTACGAGTTGCGGGGTAGATCGTCCCAGCGATTTACTATCCGTGGAAATCCTGAAAATCCGTACAATCCGTGTCCTTTTTTCAAAACCAGAAAGTGATGTGCAATGACCGAAGAAACAAAACCTCTCGACCGCGTGTTGGTGATCGCCGCCCACCCGGATGACCCCGAATTTGGCTGCGGCGGCACGATTGGCAAATGGGCCGCGGCGGGCAAAGATGTGCGCTATCTCCTGCTGACCAGCGGCGACAAAGGCAGCAAAGATCGGGCCCTGCGCCCGGAGCAGTTGGCCGACAAGCGCGAAGCCGAGCAGCGGGCCGCGGCTGCCGAGTTGGGCGTGCAGGAGGTCATCTTCCTGCGCCACCCGGATGGTCTGCTGGAAAACAGCCCGGGCCTGCGCCGGGAACTGGCCGGCTACATCCGCCGCCTGAAGCCCCACATCGTCGCCGCCATCGACCCCTGGCGGCACTACCAGCTCCACCCGGACCACCGGGCCGCGGGTATGGGCGCACTGGACGCGATCTGGTCGGCGCGCGAGTGGAATATCTTCCCGGAGCAGATCACCAACGGCGAAGACCCCTGGCGGGTCTCGGAGGTCTATCTCTTCTGGACCGACAACGCGGACCACTACGAAGATGTGACCGATTTCGTGGATGCCCGCATCGCCGCCCTGGCCTGCCACGTCAGCCAGGTGGGCGAGGATCGGGAGAAGCTGGCCCAGCGCATCCGCGAGCGCACGGCCAAAACCGGCGAAGAGGCGGGCATGGCCCACGCTGAGAGCTTCAAACTGATCAAATTCTGAGAGCAAAGAGAGAAGAAGTTCACCGCGGAGACGCGGAGAGCGCGGAGGAATGGGGAGAAAAAACCACCCGCCGACCCAATCCGTCACGATGCGGCATCATCCCATCATCCCATCATCTTTCTACTTCCCGAAAGGAAACCGCCGTGTCCAATACCGTCCACTGGGGACTCATCTCCACCGCCAACATCAACAACGCACTGATCGATCCCATCAAAGCCGCCTCCCGCAGCGAGCTGGTCGGCGTGGCCAGCCGGGAGCAGGCCAAAGCCGAAGCCTACGCCGCCGAAAAGGGTATTCCCAACGCCTATGGCAGCTACGAGGCGATGCTGGCCGACCCGGAGATCGACGCGGTTTACATCTCCCTGCCCAACTCCCTGCACTGCGAGTGGGCCGTGGCCGCGGCCGAGGCGGGCAAGCACGTCCTGTGCGAGAAGCCCCTCGTCGTCACGCTGGCAGAGTTCGACCAGGTGGAGGCCGCGGCAGTCGCCAATGGCGTCACGATCTTCGAAGCATTTATGTATCTCCACCACCCCCAGACCCTGACCGCACAGCAACTGATTGCCGACGGGCGGCTGGGCCAGGTGCAACTGGTGCAGGCCTGGTTCAACTTCTATCTCTCCCCGGAGCGGGCCACAAACATCCGTCTGCGCCCGGATGTGACCGGTGGCTGTCTGTGGGATGTGGGCGTCTATCCCAACAGCCTGGCGGTGACAATGGCCCACCCGGCCCAACCCCGCTCCATCTTCTCCAGCCAGATTGTGGGGGAGACCGGTGTGGACGTTGCCATGCGCGGCCAATTTGTCTTCGACGGCGGCGCAGTCGGGCAGGTATCGTCCAGCTTCCGCACCCCCTTCCGCGAAGGCGCGTATGTGGTGGGCGACGAGGCCATCCTGCACATCCCAGAACCCTGGAAGCCGGGGCTGCAGGGCACGGACAGTGTGATGACCATCACCAACCGGGACGGCTCCACGGAGCAGATCGTCACCCCCG
>JACQGT010000176.1 GCA_016199425.1 Chloroflexota bacterium | reverse complement strand
GGTCAAAGCCGCTCGTCTGGGCCGCGCTGTTGGCTGCAAAGAGAAGGAATAGTAGGGTGCAGAGTAACGCAGATGAACGCAGATTAAGAGTCATGTGTCGTCGGTCAATTTTCATCGAGTGTCGCCTTTCGGGCGAAAAGCAGTTATCAGTGAGCAGTTATCAGTAGAACATTCACAAGTACGGCACGATTCACTGATGACTGATGACTGATAACTGTTCACTGCTTACTTCTTTCCGCGGCCTGGCGCGCCACCCGCCGGTAGTGGAGACCAAACCCGGCCAGAATGGCCGCGGCCAGGGCCAGGTACCAGCCCGCCTGCAGGACGGCTGTCGTGCTGAACTGGCCCACGTCTCCTGTGCCCAGGACGGCTGGTGTAAAAGGCGCGATAGCCGAGGAGAGAGGCGCGCGTGGATCCAGATTGTTGCCGTAATACCAGAGCCAGACCCAAAGGTCACCGATGAAGACGAAGGGAAATGTCATGGCTGGGATGGCGAAGACAGCCAGCCATTTGCTGTGGATAAAGGCCACGCCGATGATCATCAGCCCGATGACAACCATCGCAATCGGCGCAATGGCTCGCTCGATCTCGGCGGCCTCAACCAGAGGCCGCATACCGATGTAGTGGTTCAGCCCGTCGATCTCGGCCACATCCCCTTCCATGTGGTTGACGTAGACGGTCACAAACAGCCCGTTGGGGTATTGGGGTGCGTTCAGACGCATCTTCCAATAGGGCAGGAAGGTGGAGATCGCCAGCAGGGCCGCGGCTGCGATGAGCAGGGCTGTGCTCAGGCGAAAGCTGGGCTGGCGGGAGATCTGAGCGATGGTGGACAGTTCTTCGCTCTCGCCTGGTTTGGCTGTTTTGCTGGTCGATTCCACGGCGCTCATTGTCTGCTCCATCTACGATGGCTGCGTTCCTGCCGGAATGGGATGGGAACGGGTGGTTCGGTTGCTGGCTCAATTGTATGACAGTAGTCCTGGACGGGCTGCGACTTTTGTCTCAGGAGAGTTAGTAGTGGAACGGTCCACTTGAGAATCACTCCTGAATCTGATACAATAGTTATCAAACGGCAGGTCACCCGCAACTATTGGCGGCGAAAATGGCAAAAGACATCTATCACGAAACTGTTCGAGAAGCGCTGATAGCGGATGGCTGGACGATCACCCACGATCCTTTCCCGCTCTCCTTTGGCGGTCACAATATGTACGTAGACTTGGGAGCGGAACGGATGTTGGCTGCCGAGCGTGGAAACCGTCTTATAGCTGTTGAAGTCAAGAGTTTCATAGGGCGATCCGAAGTCCACGATTTGGAACTGGCGCTGGGCCAATATATGCTCTATCGTGGGCTAATGAAGGAAGAAGACGCAGAACGAACGTTATATCTCGGAGTTTCTCGCACGGTATTTGAAGGCCTTTTTCAACATCCGCTGGGCAGATTTACGATTGAGGAGTTCCATGTGAAGATGCTTGTCTTTGATCCGGATGAAAGGAAGATTCATAGATGGATCGAATAGCTAAGTATCGCCAAATTATCAAAGATGTGATCACAAAGTATGCCCAATTTTATCCGGCCTATGGCACCATCGACGTCGAAACGATCTTCGACGAAGCCAAGGATCACTACGAAATGATGTACGTAGGCTGGCAGAAACACCGGCGGGTGCATGGCTGCGTGCTGCACATCGACATCCGGGGCGGGAAAGTCTGGATTCAACACGACGGCACCGAAGACGGCGTGGCCGAGGAACTGGTGGAGGCGGGCATTCCCCGCGATCACATCATCCTGGCCTTTCACCCAGAGGATGTGCGCCAGTATACGGATTACGCGATTGCGTAAGACGGGCAAGGGGTAGGGCATACACGCCAAAGAGGACGCCAGCAAATGGCGTCCTCTTGCGTTTCCAGACAGTACGCGATTGCCCTGTTGCCCTGAATTCTTGCCTAAAGCGTGAAATGTCTTTATAGTAGGCTGATTGAACAGGCATGAATCGGACGCGCGAGGATAGGAACGCACAGTGGAAAGCCCTATAGAAGTAAAAGACAATGAAACCGTAGAATCTCTGGACTTTATCCGGGCAGCGGTGGCCGAGGACACCGCCGCAGACCGTTTCGGCAGGCGGGTGCAGACCCGCTTCCCGCCGGAGCCAAACGGCTACCTGCACATCGGCCACGTGAAGGCGATTGCCATCGATTTCGGCGTGGCGAAAGATTTTGGCGGCGTCTTCAACCTGCGTTTTGACGACACGAACCCGGAGAAGGAAGAGCAGGAATATGTAGAGGGCCAGATCGCCGATCTGGCATGGCTCGGTTTTGAACCGGCCAATATCTACTACGCCTCCGACTATTTCGACCAGTTGTACGACTGGGCCGTGGAACTGATCAGCCTGGGCAAGGCTTATGTGGACGATCTGACTGCGGACGAGATGCGGGCCTATCGGGGGACATTGACCGAACCGGGACGCAACAGCCCCTATCGGGATCGCTCCATAGAGGAGAATCTGGACCTCTTCGCCCGCATGAAGGCGGGGGAATTCCCCGACGGGGCCAGGGTCCTGCGCGCCAAGATCGATATGGCGTCGGGCAACCTGAACCTGCGCGATCCGGCCATGTATCGCATCCGCCACGCCGAACACCAACGCACGGGTGACAAATGGTGCATCTATCCTATGTACGATTGGGCCCACGGCCAGTCCGATTCCATCGAAGGCGTCACCCACTCTCTCTGCTCGCTGGAATACGAGGATCACCGCCCCCTCCACGACTGGTATTTGGACCAGTTGGAGGTCTATCACCCGAAGCAGATTGAGTTTGCCCGGCTCTTTATCACCCACACGCTGCTGAGCAAGCGGGGGCTGATCCGGCTGGTCAACGACGGGTTGGTGGATGGCTGGGACGATCCGCGCATGCCGACGATTGTGGGGATGCGCCGCCGGGGTGTGCCGGCCAAAGCCATTCTCGACTTTATCGAGCGGGTGGGCGTCTCCAAGACCAACAGCACCGCCGATATTGCCCTGTTGGAATACTACATCCGCCAGGAGTTGAATCTGACCGCGCCCCGGGTGATGGGTGTGCTGGAGCCGCTGAAGGTGGTGATTACCAACTATCCCGCCGGTCAGGTGGAGTGGCTGGAAGCGGTCAACAACCCGGAGGATCCGAGCGCGGGCACCCGGCAGCTTCCCTTCAGCCGGGAACTCTACATCGACCGGGATGACTTTCAGGAGGTGCCCCACAAGAAATTTTTCCGGCTGGCCCCCGGCCAGGAGGTGCGTCTGCGCTACGGCTATTTCATCACCTGCACGGATGTGGTGAAGGATGCCAGGGGCGAGATTGTGGAACTTCACTGCACCTACGATCCGCAGACGAAGGGCGGCTATGCGCCGGATGGCCGAAAGGTGAAAGGGACGATTCACTGGCTTTCCGCGCCCCACGCGTTGAACGCGGAAGTACGTCTATACGACCGCCTCTTTGCTGCGGAGGACCCCGGCGCATACGACGATTTTCGGGAAGCGATCAACCTGGACTCCCTACAAATCATTCCCAACGCCAAAGTCGAGCCTTCCCTGGCCGACGCCGCGCCCGAATCTGTCTTCCAATTTGAGCGCAAGGGCTATTTCTGTGTGGACAGCAAAGACTCGCGGCCCGGCAGCCTGGTCTTCAACCAGACGATTGGGCTGCGAGATTCCTGGGCGAAGATCCAGGGCAAGGGAGGATAGACGATGCAAGCCATTCGACAGATTGCGCAGGTGGTGGGTCGCCGGGTGACAATCGATCTGCCCGCCAGCTTCGTAGCGGAACAGGTGGAGGTTATCGTCCTGCCAGCGGAGGAGGCAGTACTTCCACAGACAGAACCTTTGGCTCCGGCAGTGCAGGAGTTTCTTGCGTTGGACACGACAGCGTTTTCGCCACAACAGAGAGCGGCCTATGAACGGGCAAGTACGCTCTTGCGCCGCGGGCGTCGCCCTGATGAACCGCGTATTCTGGGTATCTTCGCCGGACTGGTAGAGGTCGCTGACAACTTTGATGCTCCGCTAGAGGATGAAGAACTCTGGTGGGGTTCTGAAACGGACGAATACGGGATGAGCTTACCGCAATGAAGATATTGCTTGATACCTACACATTTATCTGGATGGTTGTTAGCCCTCGTCGCCTGCCACGTCGGCTCTACGAAGCAATCGTCGATCCTGCAAACATACTTGCCCTGAGCATTGCGAGTATGTGGGAGATGCAGATCAAATACCAGCTCGGCAAACTGGAGTTACCGGCGTCTGTGCCCAACTTTGTAACCACACAGCTACAAATCAACGACATTCAGACTCTCACCGTACTCGACGAGCATATCTGGGCATTGGACAAATTGCCTCTCCACCACCGGGACCCCTTCGACCGGCTGCTGATCGCCCAGGCAATTGTGGAAGGCTACCGACTTGCATCTGTCGACGCCGTATTCCGGGAATATCCGGTCGAACTGTTTCCCGGATAGAGACTTCTACAAATGCCCAAGAGCGGTCATCGACATCTGTCGTGGCCGCTTTTTTGTTGCTTGTCGCGCGCGTCAGCCTGTGCTAGAGTAATCGAGTGCTTCAGCTTTGACGACAGGAGGAACCTTTGATGGACGAGACCGAAACCATCACAATCGTCGCCACGGAGACTGCCCAATCCAAAAGTCTGACCCGGGGCGGCGTGGGCGAGGCGGCCATCCGCCAGACAGTCGAGAAGTCTCTCTCGGTGGAAGCGCTCTCCGCCAGTTTCAACAGCTTTATCAACGGCCTGCGCAAAGTACTCAATGTGGAGCAGGCCGCAGTGGGCGATCTGGTGCTGGACGAGATCGTCTTCAGCGTGGAGATTGGGGCCAACGGCGAATTCAAATTGCTGGGCACAGGTGTCAGCGCCGCTGCCAACAGCAGTTTGACCTTCACCCTGCGTCGCAAGGAAGGAACGCAGAAAGAATGAAACCTGACTGATATTGCGTATTTCGTATTGCATAGGGCGGCGTAGCCGACAGCCAAATGCGTGGACAGAAGCGTGAAGAGTGAAACGTGAGATTACGTGACGTACTC
>JACQGT010000156.1 GCA_016199425.1 Chloroflexota bacterium | reverse complement strand
TTCGACAAGCTCAGGACACCGCCTACAAAACCAGAGCGCCCCTGCGGGGCGGACAGAGAAGATCAGAGTCCAGAGATCAGAGGGCCAGAGTTCAGAGTTAGGGAACAGGGACGGCCGCACCCCAGCCCACCCGAAAACCGTAGGGGAGGTTCCAAAGGTTCGGGTCGTTCCAGTGGCGCACAGCGGCGGCGGCGGCGAGGTTGAGGTAGAAGTCCCACGCACCGCCCCGCACGACGCGATACTGCCCGCTTTCCGGCCCCATTGGATTTCTCTCCGGCGCGCGGGCGTAATAGTCCTCGGCGTACCAGTCCGCCACCCACTCCCACACATTGCCCGCCATATCCAGCGCGCCGTAGGGCGATGCGCCGTCCGGGTAGCTGCCTACGGGCGTTGTGCTGCCCACATTGCGGTTGAAGTTGAGCAGGCGGTCATTAGGCGCAGCGTTGCCCCAGGGGTAGCGCCGGCCATCCGCGCCCCGGGCTGCCTTTTCCCATTCGGCTTCCGTGGGCAGGCGCACGGTGAGGCCGCTCAATTCCGACAGCCAGCGGGTATAGGCCACGGCGTTGTCCCAACTCACATGCGTCACCGGGTGATCGGCAAATGTACTCTCATTCCAGCGGCTATTGTTCGGTGCAGGGCAGACTCCTGCCTCGACGCAGCGGGCATACTGGGCGTTGGTCACTTCCGTGCGCCCAATCCAGAAATCGTCCACATAGACGGTGTGCTGGGGGTGTTCGTTGTCGCTGCCCTCACCGTCCGGGCTGCCCATTGTGAACTCACCCGCAGGAACTTCGAGAAATTCGATGCCGGAGATTGCTTTCATTCTGTCGAGGAACGGAAGGCTCGCTATAGCTGTGGCCGTAGCCTGGGCGCTCACTGCCTGCGCCGTGGCCGTAGTCTGGGCGCGCAATCCAGCCTGATGTTCCTGGTAGCGATTGAAGGCAACGAACGCCCCAATCACAAGCACCACCAGACCAGCGGCGGCGGCATAGAAGAAGGCGCGTTGCAGGCGTCGGGCGCGGGCCCGCTCCTCTTCCCATTGGGTCACGGCGCTGGCAAGCGTCTTGCCCGTCTGCGCGGCCAGTTGCACCCGGCGGGTCAGTTCCGTTTCGGCCTGGGCAGGCTGCGCAGCGACAGGTCTGGCCGGGGCGGTGGGCCACAGGCGACCCAACTCGGCGTTTGTTACCCCATCCCGCGCCTTACCCACGGCGGCGGCGATAGTGTCCATCTGTTGTTTTGCCCGGCTGCGGCTGCCTTCGAGAGTAGCGGCGGCGCTGCGCTGGGCGTTCTGGCGCTGGCTTTCGGCCGCGGTCTGGGCCTGGGCGCGGCTGTCCTCGGCGTTCTGCTGGGCCGTCTTGTGGGTGGCGTCGGCTGCGCTCGTGGCCTGTTCACAGGCGCTGTGGGCAGCGGCTTCGGCGTCGCGGCGGGCGCGGTCGGCCTGGCGAAAGGCGGTCAGGGCGTCGCGCTGGCGTTGGGTGGTTTCGGGTGCGGGCATGGGTATACCTCCAAATGGAGAACCACTGGCAGCAATCGCTCGCTCCTGCTCCTCACGAACTTCCCAGTAGGGAGCGGGCAAAACGGCGCACGGCCTGGGCTGTCTTCAATCCCCCCTGCACGTCCTCAAGCGAAAGAGACATTCCGGGATAGCGGGTGTGGACGGCGAGGCTGGAGAGCACATCCAGCGCATCCTCATCCACCGGCACGGCAATCCCGGCCTGCAAGCAGAGCGCACGCAGGCGCACCAGATCGTGGGTCTTCGGGAATGCAACGTCCGCCGCCACCAGCAGCGCCTTCAGATACTTCTCCGCGCATTGCTGGGTATGAAAGCCTGCTCCGTAGAGAAGCGGCGCTTTGCGTCGCAAGGAAGATCGGGCAAGCGTATAGTCTTCTTCGGCCTTGGCCGCCCAATCCAGCGGATTACTGGGGTCGCTCATAGAGCACTTTTCCCCGCTCGAATATCTCTTGCAGGAAGAAATCTCTCTGTCGCAGAGATCGCCGGATTTCGTCAGGTGTTCTTACTATCACATCCACAGGAAAGAGGCGCGGACGCAGCAGGCGGGCCACGGCAAGATGCCGTTCTCTGGGCGAAGCGTTCGTGTGCATCACCACCAACAGGTCCACATCGCTGTCCGGCGTGGGCGCGCCGTAGGCATAGGAGCCGAACAGCACGATTCGCTCCGGGTCTAGCGTCTGTACGATGCGTTGAATAGCCGGTGGCAGCGTCTCGGAGACCGGCCGGTTCGAGCCTGTCGGGATCACCGGCGGGATGTCATCGCGGCCGGTTTTGTCATCGCCTGTAAGGGGGCGCTGCGTCTCCCGACGCCTGTGTGGTCGCCTCTCCTGGCGCTGGGTGGGTTCGGGCGGTGTCCTGAGTGTAGCGAAGGGTGCGGGCATGGGTACACCTCGTGCGCAGAGTTTGTTGGATTCTCTACCAGATCGTCGCCAAGCCGGAGGTGAGGATCTTACGATCTCGGCTGATAACGGGTACATTCAGATACTGTGCGGTTGCGGCAATGATGCGATCGGGCAAGTCGGGAATGGCAACGCGGGGTATTGCAGCCAATTGCTGGCAGATTTCACGGTCAACGGGCGCTTCGATAACCGGGCTATTACGCCGAACCAGCAACCCCAGCACACGCGACAATGTATCTACCGGTATGCGCTCTTTTTCGGTCAGATAGACAATCTCCGCAAGCGTAATCGACGAAATAGCAATGAGGTTGCCCCCGGCAGCGGCATTCTCAATGAAATCTCGGGCTGTTTGCGAAAGACGTTTGTCGTCAAACAGATTCCAGATCACGGCATGTGTATCGGCCACGGCAACGATCATTCAATTTCCTCACGGGGAAAGTTGGCCCAGGCTTCCCGGCGCGCCTCGTCGATCTCCTCCGCCGACGGCGCACTCCCCAGATCGGCGCATAGCCCACGCCAGGAGAATAAAGGCCGGTTGGGCTGAGCTAGCTCCTGTTCGAGAGTAGCCATGAGCCGTTCAACCAGACGCACTTTGTCAAGCGGTGGCAGTTGCAACGCATGCGCAGCCACTTCGTTCAATGTATTGATTTCCAGATTCATCGGTCATCCCTTCTTGCTACAAGTGCTTTTGTCCAGACCGTCATCTTCAAAGGCATTATAACACCCTTTCCACCAGCGCACGATGGCAATTATTGCACGCTACGCCGGACCTGGGCCAATACCTGGGCCAGGCGTTCCATCT
>JACQGT010000198.1 GCA_016199425.1 Chloroflexota bacterium | reverse complement strand
GGCTTTCGGGAGGATAGAGTTTGCCCTTGCTCATGCACGACTCCTGTCTGACGAGGCTGCGGGCTGCGCACTGGGGATGAATCCCTGGCCTGCAGGCTCAGCTTTTTCCCTAATAGAGCTCTGTATCAGTCAGTCGAAACCCTTCACGACGAACCTTTCTTATGGTCGCGGCGCGCTCACATCGATCATTCCTTCGACGTCCATGGGATCGATGCCATATTTGGCCTGGAGCGCAGAGCGCATCTCAACCTCTGACTGCAATTCACCCAGCAGGGGCAGCTTGAGCGGAATCCCGCCGCGCATGGCCGATTCGCGACAGGCTACATGCATCACCATTGCCATGCGAGCGTCTTCGTCGGTATATTCCGAGCTGGCCGCCCCGCGCACGGCTTTGGCAAAATCGACCAGATGATCCATAATCGCCGCGCCGTAGTAGTCGCGGGGATTGTAGCCGGGCGGGATGTGGTGCATGCGGTATGGATTGGTATATTCGATGCGGCCAATCGGCAGATCGACCCGGCTGCTGGTCCAGTTGCCGCCCTCGGAGATATGCTCAATCGGGTAAACCTGGTCAGCAATCGCCTTGACACCCAGGGCCTGATCCGAGCAGTAGCGGACTTCCGCTGCGCTCGACCAGTCGCGTTGGGGACTACTTTGGTCGCTGGCCGTACGGTTGATCGCGCCGCGGGCGCCGTCGATCTCTGTGTAGCCGGGGCGGGGATAGCGACCGAGCAAGCCTTTGATATTGGCGGCCGCGTCGATCACCAGCCGGTTGCCCGGGAAGAAGAAGAAATGGGCATGAAAGGTCTCGCTGGTATGAAAGCGATGCGCCATTTCGTAATGGGGCGTCACCGGCATTGTGTGGCTGATCGCCTGCACACTCTCCGGATAGGCAGCGAAGAACTTGATCCAACGCGAGTTGTTGTGGTAGCCCGTATGGTCGTGAAAACAGGTCAGCCGGTGGATTGGCCCCAGAAAACCCGACTCGGCGATCTTCTTGGCGATCCGATCAAAGGGAAAACGGAAAAAATTCTCGCCAATCCGTAAAACGACATTGTGGTTGCGCGCCGTGGCCACCATCTCGTCGGCCTGGGCCAACAGACTACACATGCTGGTTTCGGAGTGGACGTGCAGGCCGTGTTCCATCAAGAAACAGGCCAGCGGGTGGTGCAGCTCCACCGGAGCCACAATCAGCGCAACTTCGGCCACCTGGGCCTTGACCAGGTCGCGCACCGAGTAGAAGGCAGTCACGTCGAGCCGGTCGGCGTAGGTATCGGCGTGGGCCTGGATGGGATCACAGACGGCCACCGGGCGCAGCCACTCGCGCAGATTATCCCACAGGGGCGCATAGACGGTACACGCACGGTTGCCCGCGCCAATCAGGGCGATGCGGACAGGTTGGAACATAGATGACTCCTTTGTTGATTTGTTGATTTGACTGGATCGATGCAAAATCCCTTGCGAACAGTTCACGGGCGAAAAATCGTCCCGGCGATATGCCGTACGCCGCCATCACATTGCACCGGGTCATTGGCCAGATTGTGATAATAGGCGACCAGCACTTGCCGATCGGCGAGTTGCACCGCGCGCGGATAGCCCAGATCCCACGAACCGGCGTCATCGCGCAAAATCAACTCTGCACCCCACGTGTACCCCTCATCCTCGGAGAGGCGCGCCCGAATGCCATAGGGTACGCTGCGATAGCCATAGCTTGCCACCAGGCGACCGTCGTCCAGCCGCAGCAGATGGGTCGGCCCGCCCCATTCACTGATGCGGGTGACGAAGCGCCAGGTGCAGCCGCCGTCCTCCGACTCGAAAAGCTCCGGCCAGGCATTGCGGGCGTCGATCTGGCAGCGCAGCGCTGCCAGAATGCGCCCATCCGGCAGCAGCAGCGGGCTGGCATAGTAGCGGTTGACAAACCCCGCGTCGGGCGTCGTCGGTTGAATCGCGCTCAGATAATTCCAGGTCAGGCCGCCATCAGTCGTGGCGTAGACCGCCACAAAACGGTCGCCCGGTCGCCCATCCCCCTTGCCGACGGTGACAAAGAGCAGCACCAGGCCGTCTGGTCGCACCAGATAGTCTACCTTCACCTGCACCCAGGCAAAGCCAAAGGCGGGCATGGGGAAGGGGCCTTCCCAAGTCTGGCCGCGATTGCGCGAGAATTGGATGTAGCCGATATGGCGGGCCTCCTTGGGTGGGATGCCAAAGCCAGCGCTGAGACAGAGATCGGGCGAGGTGAAGTCGATGGGCGTGGCCGGCGCGAGGTGGGCGCGCAGACGCCGCTCCAATTCCAGGCGTGTGCCCAGCGAGACCAGCCCCTCCAGCGGCCAGGTGCGTCCGCCATCGGTCGAACGCAGCGCCACGTACTCGCCGCCCAGGGCATCAACGACGGAGTGACTCATATCGTATCGGTTTTGATAGCTGCACGGTCCGCGCGAGAAGCTGATCAGCAATTCGCCATTGGGAAAGGCCCACAAGCCATGATTGAAAGGCCAGGCGGCAAACTCATCGCGGTTGTAGTAGATGGTGATATGCTCGGCGTCGGGAGGATGCTGAGGTTTTGGGTAGAGAACGGGCATTTTCGAGTTTGTCTTTCTGTGATATAATCTTACAAGAGAATCCCGATGAACACTTGATTGCGGGTTAGGAAAAATCTGTATGACACAAATGGTGCAGGATCCTCAGCGGCTAAAAATCGAAATAAGTTCTTCACTTGACTCACTTT
>JACQGT010000197.1 GCA_016199425.1 Chloroflexota bacterium | reverse complement strand
TGCCGGGAGAACCCAACCTACGATAATAACGTCATTGCAAGGAGAAACCCATGTCCAGAGAAGTGAATGTAGTAGTTGACATCCGCGCCCAGGTGGGGGAAGGCGCTCTGTGGGATGAGCAGGAGCAGGCGCTCTATTGGGTGGACATTCTGTCCAACGCCCTCTACGTCTATGACCCGGCCACGGGCCAGAACCGCCATTACGACATCGGCCAGCACGTGGGGACGGTCGTCCTGCGCCAGTCCGGCGGGGTGATGCTGGCCCTGGCCAATGGATTTGCCGCCTACGATTTGGAGAGCAGAACAGTGACGCCTATCAGCGACCCGGAGGCCCACCTGCCCGGCAACCGCTTCAACGATGGCAAGTGCGATCCCGGCGGGCGCTTCTGGGCTGGCACAATGGCCTACGCCAACCAGTCCACCCAGGGCAGCCTCTACCGCATGGACGCCGACCACTCGGTGCATAAAATGCTGGGCGACATCGGCATCTCCAACGGCATTGTGTGGAGCCACGACAAACGCACGATGTACTACATCGACTCCACGGCCTTCACTGTGCGCGCCTACGACTACGACAACGCGACCGGCGACATCCGCAACGAACGGGTGATCATTCGCGTGCCCAAAGAGATGGGCCTGCCCGACGGCATGGCTATCGACGCCGACGGGATGCTCTGGGTGGCCCACTTCGGCGCTTCCTGTGTACGCCGCTGGAATTCCCAGACCGGGCAGGTCATCGACCAGATCGACCTGCCCGCCAAGCAGATCACCTCCTGCGCCTTTGGCGGTGAAAAACTCGACACTCTCTACATCACCAGCGCGGCCAAAGGATTGGACGCGGCGGCCCTGGCCCAGCAGCCCCTGGCCGGGTCGCTCTTTGCGGTCAAGCCGGGGGTGGTGGGCGCGTTGACCTATCGGTTTGCGGGATAAGAAAATGACCACCCGCCTCTACTACGACGACGCCTATCTCGCCACATTCACCGCGCAGGTGGTGGAACGCACATCTGTGAACGGTCACCCCGCCGTGCGTCTGGACCGGTCCGCGTTCTATCCCACCTCCGGCGGACAGCAGCACGACACGGGGGCGCTGGCTGGGGTGGCGGTGATCGATGTACAGGTGGCGGAGGACGCCAGTGTGCTCCATCTGCTGGCCGCGCCTCTGC
Organism: Chloroflexota bacterium; assembly: GCA_016199425.1. GTDB lineage: Bacteria > Chloroflexota > Anaerolineae > Caldilineales > Caldilineaceae > JACQGT01. Next base: position 4,865 of record JACQGT010000197.1, on the reverse strand, counting down.
CGAAGGAAGCGGCGGAAGTCACCGGCGTCATCGACTGGCCGCGCCGTTTCGACCACATGCAGCAGCACTCCGGCCAGCACCTGCTCTCCCAGGCCTTCTACCGGCTGCTGGGGCTGGAGACCGTCTCTGTCCATTTCGGCGACGAACTCTGCACTCTCGACCTGGCCGGGGAGTCGCTGGGAGCGCAAGGGTTGGAGGCGGTGGAGCGCCACGCCAACGAAATTGTCTGGGAAGACCGGACGATTCGCGCCTACGCAGTGAGCGATGGGGAGCTGGCAAATATACCTCTGCGCCGTGCGCCGCAGGTGACGGGGAAGATTCGTATCGTCGAAATTGACGACTACGACTGGTCCGCCTGCGGGGGAACCCACGTGACCCGTACCGGCAGCATCGGCCCGCTTTCCCTGCTGCGGGTGGAACGGAATAAGGGCAACAGCCGGGTCTATTTTGTCTGTGGGGCGCGGGCCGTGAACGACGCCCGCCGTCGCCGCCAACTGCTGGGAGACGCGGCTGCTCTGCTCGACACGGCTGTAGAGGAAGTGCCGAGTCTGCTGGCCGCCCGCCAGGAACGGCTGAAAGAACAGGACAGGCTACTGCGGGCGATGCAGGAGGAGCTGCTGGGCTATCGGGCGCAAAGTCTGCTGGCCCAGGCGGAGGCTGTGGGCGGTGTGCGCCTGGTGGCGCGGGTGCTGGCCGATCTGGACCCTACCGGGCTGAAGAGTCTGGCCGCGGGGCTGGTGGCGACCCCCGGCGTTGTCGCGCTGCTGGCCTGTGGCATGGAAGGCAAGGGGACGGTAATCTTCGCCCGTTCCGCGGATGTGGAACTGCACGCGGGCCAACTCCTGCGCGCTGTTCTGCCCCGCTTTGGCGGGGGTGGCGGTGGTCGCCCCGACTTTGCCCAGGGCGGGGGGGTAGATGTAGAGCGATTGGTAGAGTTGATCGAGACGGCGCGGCAGTTGATTGGTTGAATAGTTGAACGGTTGACTGGGAAAATCGGTACTCTCCAATCAACTATTCAAGCGCTTTGCCACTGCAATCGCCCGCTCGCGCACATTGGCCGCGTCCACTCCCAATACGACGCCGTTCAGCACCAGCATCTGCCCCGCCACCATCACCGATTGGACGCTCTGGCTGCTGCCGTAGCGCAATAGCTGGGCGTAGAGATTCTCCGCCGTGACAGGAGCCGGAAAGGTGAGGTCGATGGTTTGCAGATCCGCTTGCCAGCCGGGGAGCAGTTTGCCCACCTGTTCCAGCCCCAGCAGTGCGGCCCCACCGCTGGTTGCCAGCCTCCAGATGAGCGAGGCAGGCAGTGGCTCCCGGCTATGTTCGTAACGGCTCTGGCGGCGGGCACTGCGCATCACCCGGAAAAAGTCGAAAATTGAACCGTCGCTGCCCAGCCCCACAGCTTCTTCGTCCCCGTGCAGGATCAGCCACGACACTGTTTCGGCAACCGATCGCAGATCGAGCAGGGGGGTGTAGACCCGCCCGCGCCCGCCGATCCAGAAGATGACCTGCTCCGGTCTGCTTGTGTGAAAGAGACAGTGGGCGTCGGCATCCCGGGCCAGGGACTCGGCTTCTTCCCGCAATTCATCGCTGGACTCACTGTCACCATCCGTTGCCACATATCCCGCAATCCGCTGAAAGCGCTTCTGCTGGTTGCACATCTCCAGCAGATCGGCGTTTTCGGCCAGACCTGCCTGGCCCTGCTCGCAGCCGTGTTGTTCGCTGGCAAGGTAGGCCACTGCGCCTCGCGTCCCCCAACTTTCCATCAGAGCAGCCACTTGTGCGAGTATTCCTGGCAGCAGAGCCGGCGCTTGCAGGCACTCCCCAACGGTCGTCACCCCGGCGCGCAGGGTATGATAGAGCGCGCTTTCGACGGTACGTTCGACCATCTCGGTGTCCAGGCGCAACAGAATCTCTGACCAGGAGAGTCTGGTTTCTCCGTGGCCGATGAGCGCGGTCAGATGGGTATGGGCGTCTACAAAACCGGGTGAGAGCGCTTGCCGGGGTGTGCGCCACTGCTCGTCGTCGGGGTGGGATGCGATCAGATCATCCCAGGGCGCGAGCGCGTCGATGCGTTCTCCCAACACCCGCACGCCCCAGCCCGCTTTGGGCGGCGCGCCGGGAATGTCGATGAGGTAATCGGGTAAAATCAGTGTGCCGGTGGCGGGATCGGGCGACAAAAGAGTTTCTCAAGTCGATGGGCGGGTCATTGGAGTGGATTGTAACCCGGTCGAGAGGAGATGGCAATTCGCGTCCAGGTGAAACCATTCGGAAGCAGTCGAATTGGGTGTTCGTTGTCCCAGGAGTCAGCGAGCAGTGGGAAGATGTGTTAAAATAGCCTGGACGTGTTGGGGTCTCGGCTGTGGTGCGGCTTTCATACACACCGTCGAATTCCCTGATGTTCTGTCAAGCATGAAATGATCCGTAGGGGCGCAGCAAGCAGCCGGGCGCAGCAAGCAAGCGCCCCTAACAGTGCAAATCTTTATCTGAAAAACTATAGTTCATGTGACACTGTATAGAAAGCCTCCCTTATGTTCAATCCGGAACTCTCGATAGAAGCGCTCAACGCATTTTCCGTGGATACTCTTGTCTCTACTCTGGGCATCGAATTCACGGAGATCGGCCCGGACTTTATGCGCGCCCGTATGCCTGTGGATGGACGCACAGTCCAGCCCTTCCGCCATCTCCACGGCGGCGCGTCGGTCTCGCTGGCCGAATCCCTGGGCAGTGTGGCCTCCTTTGCGCTGATCGATCCCGCCACGCACGTCGCGGTGGGGCTGGAAATCAACGCCAACCATCTGCGCAGTGTGCGTTCTGGCTATGTCCACGCCACAGCCACTCCCCTGCATATTGGCCGCCGCACCCACGTCTGGGACATTCGCATCGTAGACGACGGCGAGCGGTTGGTCTGCGTCTGCCGCCTGACGATGGCGGTGGTGGAGAGGGAAAAGGAAGTGAACAGTAATCAGTGAGTAGTCTCCTTCGGCAAGATCTACTAGACAAGTTTGCCCAATTTTGTTACAAATGATACGATTCTCGCTCAACATTTCACAGGAAGGCAAGCAATGACACAGACCCTTTGGATCGTCCGCCACGGCAACCGGGAAGATTTCGGCAACCCCAATTGGGCCAAAAGCGCCCCACGCCCCTACGATCCCGCCCTCTCTGCCGACGGCGAACGCCAGGCCCAGGAAGCCGGTAGCAGCCTGCGTGGGCAGACGATCCACCGCATCTTCGCCTCGCCTTTCCTGCGCACCATCCAGACCGCCCATGCCATCGCCGAAGCTATGGGCCTGCCCGTGGCCCTGGAGCCGGGCATTGGCGAAGTGTTGCCCGCTGTGCAGGAGATGCCCGCACTGCTGGCGGAGGCAGAATGCAGACAGCGTTTCGCCCGCATCGACAGCGCATATAGCCCGTGGGGAACACTCGTCTACCCGGAAAGCGAAGCCGACGGACACCGGCGCTCCGGGCAGACTGTCCAACAATTGGCCGACGCTTACCCAGACCACAACCTGCTCTTTGTCACCCACGCATCCCCAGTCATCGGCATTGTGCGCCACCTGACCGGCATCCAGGAAAAGATCAGCGTGCCCCTTTGCGCCATCTTTACCCTACAACGCAACGGCTACGGCTGGCAACTCGTCGGCCAGGGCGGCGAAGTCTCCCACCTGAGCGACAGCGCCACCAGCCTGCGCTATGCCCATACAGGGTAGGGGGTAAGGGGGTTGGCGATTGGGGAGCGGCGACTGGGGAACGGCGATTGGCGATTGGAGATTAGGTCCTCGTGTGCAGTTGCGCGGTATGGGGAAGACGACAATCCGCAAATTCTGTAATCCGTTGACCTGATGCAATCCACTCACCCCTGCAACACCCCATCCCGCCGCGCTTCGTAGAGTTGGGCCGCGTGTTCCGCCGTGTGGGTAGCGATGCCGTACAGAACATCCATCAGCGTATCTTTCTGCCCCCAGCCATATTCGCAGACCGTCTGGATCGCTTCGTCGGACAGCCGGTCGTAGTGGCGCAGGATGCGGCGATGGACCGTCACCAGCCCATCCAACAGATCGATCATCCCCATCCCGACCTTCTCCCCCACCAGCCGGGCGTTCACTTCGTCGATCTCCCCTTCCACCCACGGGGCCAGACTCGTCATATCCACATTGGGCCACTGCTTCGCCAACTGGTAGCAATACTCGTCCCAGACCAGCACGTGGGCCAACATCTCCCGCACACACCACTCCCCCACCACCGGCACACCCAGGCAGGTGGCTTCGGAAAGACCAGAAATCGTGTCCAGAAAGTTCCAACTTTGCCGGGCATAGAAAACGCGGAAACCAGCCCGCCCCCAGCGCTGCCAGGAGCCGCAGTAATTGTGGATCGTCTGGCCGTGTCCCCGCACGTGGCGCGCCATCTGATCCAATAAAATCTGCACCACCGGGCGCTCCTGACCGCCCTCCCGATAGACCCCGGCGATCTGCTCCGGTGTCAGGCCCCGGGCAAAGTGTACCAGCTTCTGCCGGTTGGCGTCGGCCTCGGCCAGCACATCTTCCCAGGACCGGGACGCATCCGCCGCGGCGCGGACGCTGTTGTCCTTCGCCGGCCGGGGCAGTTGCTCCGCCCACGCGCTGGTCAGCGCCGCCTCCATACGCCGCCGCTGATAGTTGTCCCAAAAGGCCACGTGGGCGACTGTGGCAACAGGCGTCCAGCCATCGGGCAGACAGGCCGCGGCGTACTCTGTCGGTTCCAGCAGAGCCAGGACTTCGCTGAAACGTTGGTAGCTTTGGACCAGCCGGTCAGCGTATTCGTCGGGTGTGGGCAGTTCGGTCATGGGTGAGTCCCCGGTTCGATATTGGGTATTGGGTATT
>JACQGT010000171.1 GCA_016199425.1 Chloroflexota bacterium | reverse complement strand
GGCAAGCTGCGCGTCTACCGCAGCCGCACGGGTGGCAACGATTGGGACGCCCTGACCAACGGCCTGCCCCAGAGCGACTGCTACGTCAATGTCCTGCGCAGCGCGCTGGCCGTGGATTCGCTCGACTCCTGCGGCGTCTATTTTGGCACCACCGGCGGCCAGGTCTACGCCTCCGCGGATTCGGGCGACAGTTGGATGCCGATTGTGCGCGATTTGCCGGCTGTCCTCTCAGTGGAGGTGCAAACTCTGTGATGATACGCGTTGTGATACCGCACCATCTGCGCCGGCTGGCAAACGCCAACAAAGAAGTCGAGCTACAGGTGGAGGGGTCGATTACCCAGCGTTCGGTTTTGGACGCGCTGGAGGCAAAGTATCCGATGCTGCGTGGGACCATCCGCGACCACAGCACACAGCAGCGACGGGCCTTCATCCGCTTCTTCGCCTGCGAGCAGGACCTCTCCCACCAGCCCGACGACGCGCCCCTGCCCGATGCGGTTGCCACCGGTGCAGAGCCGTTTCTGATTATCGGAGCGATGGCGGGAGGTCGCTAAAGAAACGTGAAACGTGAAACGCGAGATCGCCGCTCGATCTCACGTTTCACGTTTCCTACCGCCTTCTCCCCATTCCTGGAAAGCCGACTCCATCCCTGCCCAGTCTCGGCCAAATCCCGGGCGAGGAGACTGGGCAGAATCGTGTGGCCGTAGTCACGTATCAGCCGCCCGTGCCACAGCCCCACGTAGCCGCTACGGATGTCGGCCTGGCTCCAATGGAAGCCGTAGCGCACGTAGCCCGCCAGCTCCCACAGCCAGAGCAGCAACGCCGCCATCCACCCCGGCAGCCAGAAGCCCACAAAGACGAAAGCCGCATAGTGGCGGGCCGGGTTGCGGTCATCCACCAACCCGCGTTTGAAGCCGTGGGTTCCCCAACGCAGCGGCGGATTGCCCTCCATCTGGCGCAGAAAACGCCAGGGATTCCAGGCGTCCTGCACGCGGATGTAGGCCATCTGCTCGGCAAAGGCCAGCACAAAGCGCCGGGTCCCGTCTGGGGTCAGTGGGAAACGGGCGGCCAGGCTGCTGGTGGCGGCGATAAAACCCGGAAGACCGGTGGGGGGTGATTGAGCCATTTTTGGGGAGCTTTCTGGTCGAGGCGTGATTGGAGATTGGGGATTGGAGATTCGCTCAGGCCAATCTCCAATCTCCAATCTCTAATCGCTAAACCCTTCCCGCCTAGTGTCGGAAGTGCCGGGTCCCCGTCAGCGCCATCACCAGCCCCAGCCGGTCCACGGCTTCGATCACCTGATCGTCCCGGATGGAGCCGCCGGGCTGCACGACCGCCACAATGCCGTAGTTGGCCGCGGCCTCGATGCCGTCGGGGAAGGGGAAGAAGGCGTCCGAGGCCATCACCGCGCCTTTCGCCCGTTCGCCCGCCTTATGGCCGGCCAGCATCACCGAATCCACCCGGCTCATCTGCCCCGCGCCCACGCCCACAGTGGCCTGATTCTGCACGTAGACAATCGCGTTGCTTTTGACGTGGCGACAGACGCGCCAGGCAAAGGCCAGATCGGCCAGTTGCGCCGCGCTGGGCTGGGCGCGGCTGACGATCTGCCAGTTGGCCGGGTCCAGATCGTCCTGGCTACGGTCCAGTTCTTGGACCAGCACGCCGCCGTAGACGCTGCGCAGGCTGAGGGTGCGGCCCAGCGCGCCGGTGGCAGCCAGGATGCGCAGGTTTTTCTTGCGCATGAGCAGAGCCAGCGCGTCGTCGTCATAGGCGGGCGCGGCCACAATCTCCACAAAAAGATCGCCCAGCCGTTCGGCGGTCGCCAGGTCCAGAGGGCGGTTGACGGAGATGATACTGCCAAAGGCGCTCACCGGGTCCGAGGCCAAAGCTCTGTCGTAGGCGTCGGCCAGGGTAGTGGCGGAGGCCAGCCCGCAGGGGTTGCTGTGTTTGATGATGGCGACGGTCGGTTTGCTGAAATCCTGGGCGGCCAGCCAGCTCCCGTCCAGGTCCAGCCAGTTGTTGTAGCTCATCTCTTTGCCGTGCAACTGCGCGAAGGCGGGCGCATCCCCGGCGTAGCTGTAGTAGCCGCCCTTCTGGTGGGGGTTCTCGCCATAGCGCATGACCTGCGCCTGCTCCAATTGAACGCCCAGGCGGGTGGGCAGATTGGCCGGGTCTTCCACCCGCCCGGTCAGCCAATTGGAGATGGCCGTGTCGTATGCGGCGGTGTGGCGGAAAGCTTTCAGGGCCAGGCGGCGGCGCAGTTCCACATCCAGACTGCCTGCGGCCACGGCATCTGCTACTGCGTCGTAGTCCGCCGGGTCGGAGACGACGGTCACGCTCTCAAAATTCTTGGCCGCAGCCCGCAGAAGAGCCACACCGCCGATGTCGATCTGTTCGATGGCGTCGGCTTCGCTCACATCGGGGACGGCGACGGTCTGCTGGAAGGGGTAGAGATTGAGGATGACCAGATCGATGGGGGCCAGGTCGTGGCTGCGTAATTCGGCCAGGTGTTCGTCCGTGCGCCGGGCCAGAATGCCGCCGTGGATCGCCGGGTGTAGGGTCTTGACCCGCCCGCCCAGGATTTCGGGGAAGCCGGTCAATTGCTCCACTTGGGTCACAGGCAAACCGGCTTCGGCCAACTGACGGGCCGTGCCGCCGCTGGCGATCAACTGCACGCCCGCAGCGTCCAGGCGGCGGGCAAAGTCCACAAGACCTGTCTTGTCATACACAGAAAAAAGGGCGCGAGGCATGGGGAGTACTCCTTGTGGTGAAAGATAGTGGGGTAAAAAAAGGGGCAGCCAGACAGAACTCTGTCCAACTGCCCCAGCCCAGGCGTACGGCTACGGATGCAAATCTGTGGCGATGGCCCCTTCTCCTGTGTGGTGTCTCTCCACACGCACAGGCGCAAACCTGTACACGTCCGCCGGTCAAAGGGATCGCCTTCGGTTGTGGGGGTATGATAGCACGGGAATGGATGAGGATCAAATTGGGACTTGCGGCTGGAGATCGGCGACTGGCGACTGGGGATTGGCACGACTCCCAATCGCCAGTCGCTGATCCCCTTACTTCTTCGCCGCGTAGCTCTGTCCGCCAAAGATCGTCCGCAGTTCTGCGGCAGAGGTGGCCTGTTGCAGCCGGCTCATGCGTTCGCTCTCCTCGTCGCGCAGGGCGCGCACGTTTGTCAACACAGCTTCCAACTTATCCGCAGGGAATTTGCAGGCGCCGTTTTCGTCCATGTGGATAATCTCGCCGGGGGCCACGTCCATCCCCGCCACGTGGACCGGCACGTTTACTGCCTGCACGGCCTGCGCGCCGTGACCGGGAGTGATGCCGCTCAATACGTACTGAAACTGCATGGGACGCACTTCGTCGATGTCCCGGGACGGCCCGTTGGAGATGAGACCCACGCAGCCGATGGCCTTCATCGCCGAAACCATATTGCCCCCGGCCAACCCGACTTTGCCCGCGATCTCCGGCGGGAACTTCTGTTGCAGCACCAGCACTGTCGGTCTGGGCATAGCGTCCAGTGCATCCAGCACATCCATAAAAGTCAGCCGGTTGAAGTTGGGATCGGGCAGGCCATAGACGCAGGTAACGGCATAGCCCACCAGCGGGCCAAGCTCCGGGTACATCGCCCGCACGGTCTGGTCTGTGTACCAATTTTCGGTCCACGGGTTGTAGAGGCCCAGGCAGAGTTTGCTGGTGGGGTAGGTGGCAACGACGTTTGTGATGGAAGGGGTGTCGAACTGGCGCAGTTCGTCCAGCATTTCTTGGGGTGTCATTGGGTGTTTTCCTTGTGGGTGGATGGATGGGGAATCAGCCAAGAGACTATGACAGATTCGGACCGGAATCGAACTGTTCGTATTCTACGTCTGCCCCTACATCACGTCAAATGGCCTGCCAACAGCCAGGTTCCGTCGCTTGACAGCGGCTCTCTTTATCGACTCCAGCCAGATCGGTGATAAAATCGGACGGCAGAGCAGAACAGATGACTGCTCACTGATCACTTTCTCCTATCGGTAGGAACAACTCTATGCGCATCGAACTCCTGGCCTACACCCGCCCCAATCCCGCTCTGGACCCTGCCGAACTGGCCGGCGTGGGCGATCTGGCGACCATCTGGAAAGGCCAAAGCACCTACCAGGAAAATATTATCGAATATGCCGGACGAGTCTGTTATCGCAGCACCCAGCGTATGGGCACAGCACCGAACTTCATCAGCGCCCGGGTGCGGGAAGGCCATGAGGATATCATCGAACATATCGTCGTCACCCTGCGCGTGCTGGGCAGCGACGAGCCTCTGCGCTGGCGGATGCTCAACCGCCACTGCGAAGTGACCCAGGAAGCCGACGGCGTTTGGGTGGTCAGTGGCAATACCCGCGTCTGGCTGGATTTTTTGCGCCGGGGGATTGCCAGCAACGCATTGCCCATTCTCTACACCATTGCGCCCAGCGTCTACGCCGAATTTGCCGACAAAGCCGAGAGAATCCCGCTCACCCCACCGTTGGCTGAAGCGCCTGTCGATCCGGCGATACTGCGCCCGGCAGGGCGGGACGGAATGCGGGTCACGCTGTTGGGCTATACCCAACCGATGCTGGGGGACACGGAGAGCCGCACCCATCACGGCTCCGCCACCTTTCTCTTCGAGGGCATCAGCCGGGCCTGCACCCACCAACTGGTGCGCCACCGGCTGGCCAGCTTCAGTCAGGAGAGCCAGAGGTATGTCGGATTAAGCAAAGGCGAGTGGAGAGCGATTGTGCCGCCGGCGGTGGCGGAGCACCCGGAAGCAAGAGCCAAGCTGTACGAGGCGTGGGAGTATCTGCAGAATACCTATCGGGAGCTACGGGAGATGGGGATTCGCAAGGAGGATGCCCGCTTCCTACTGCCCAACGCGGCGGAGACCCGCATTGTGACGACGATGAATTTTGCCGCCTGGAGCCACTTCCTCTGGCTGCGCGCCGTGGACAAGGCCGCGCAGTGGGAGATTCGGGCGCTGGGCCAGCGGGTACTGGAGATGCTCCACGCCATCGCGCCCGATGTCTACGCCGAGCATTGGCGGGTTTACGAGGAGCAGTTTGGCGGAGAATAGCGACTGGGGATTGGGGATTAGAGATTGGGGGATTAGAGATTGGACTGGACAAATCTCCAATCTCCAACGAAAGAGGGGCGGCTCAATTGAGCCGCCCCTCTTTTGTTATCAAACTTTCATCCAGGCTTATGACTCGTCAAAGAATAACTTGACGCAGTCATCAGTGAGCAGTCATCAGTGAGCAGTCATCAGTGAGCAGTCATCAGTGAGCAGTGGAACCGGGCCACTGCTCACTGATGACTAAACTGGGAACTTATTTC
>JACQGT010000162.1 GCA_016199425.1 Chloroflexota bacterium | reverse complement strand
GACGTATTGCGTATTGCGTAGTGCGTAGGCAGTGATGACGCGACAGCGAAGGAGATGTAGGGGGAGTGAAGTTGAGCATAAACCCCTTTCCCCTACCCAATCCCCACCGAAAGAAACGACAACGTACCCCACCTACGCAACACGAAATACGCAATACGTAAGCTCTCAGTCGAGATGAAAGACCTCTTCCAACTCCACCATCATTTCGTCAGCGTGGGTGGTGCCCAACCCCTCGAAGTAGGGGGCCATAAAGTCCTGCCAGCGGGCGTTGACTTCTTCTTTGGACATCCCTTCCAACGCCGCGGCGAAGCTCTCCGGCGTCTCGAAGTAGCCGAAGAGCAGACCGTCGGGGCGCATAAAAAGGGAGTAGTTGCGCCAGCCCGTGCGCCGCAGCGCGTCCAGCATCTCCGGCCAAACCGCCTTGTGGTGTTCTTTGTATTCTTCGATTTTGTCCTGCTTCACTTTGAGCAAAAAGCCGATGCGGTGCATAGGTTTCTCCTGTCGAGTCGAGATTGTCAGCCGATGGATGACAGGTGGCTGTCATTATAGGGTAAATGAGAATTCGGCGTGATGCAAATAAAAAGCGAGCGTACCCACAGAGGATGCACCCGCTTTTGACTCCAGTGCAAAAAGGTCTTTGAGCCACGGATGAACGCGGATTTCTTTCTGGAAATCTTTGCGCTTCTTTGCGTTCTTTGCGGTTCAAAAGGCTTTTTGCAGTGGAGTCGCTTTTAAGTAGTCCAGACTCCTCACCTGGCGATCAAATTTCGATCATCCAGGAACTCGACGGGTTCGCCATTCCGCCCGTCTTCCCATAGCAGAGAAAAGAACCAGACACCGCTCTCGCCGATAGTAAAACTGGCTGGACTCCAGAAAGGGCGGTACTCCGTGCGAAAACCGCCCGTACCGTCGGGGATTTCAAAGGCGGCTTCGTCTTCACTTACTTCCGGGTCGTAGTAGACGGGCCACCCCCAAACCACATCCTCAAAGGGCTGATTCGCCGCGTGCAGACGGTAGGCAAGCGCACGCACATCGTCCAAATCAGGCACAGCGACGGGAATCACGACAGATTGAAAGGCAGGGGACTCGTGGACTTCGACCTTTACGTGGGTTAGATTCATCGTTTCTTCATCTCCTTTTGCCAAGAGGACAGAATCAACTGTCGGTTCTCAACAATCATGCGTTCGATCTCGGTCAAGTCGAAGTTGAGATAGTCCATCGGGCAACGGGTGGGCGGGTGGATGACAGATGACTGTCATTATCGGGCAAAGGGGAGTTACGCGCAAGAGGAGGAAAAGAGAGCGTATGTCGAAGGCGTTTCGTACAGGCAGAAGCGAATTCAGGCAACAGCCTGTAGCTGTTCGGCCAGTTTTTCCTGCAACCAGAGATTGACAAGCGTCTCGACCGATACGCCCCGCAAGCGCGCCTGTTGCTCGACTGCAGAGAAAAGATCGGCCTCAATCGCGATGGCATTGGCGATTGTGAATGCGACATCGGGACTGTCGTCATCGAATTCAGTGAAGTCGTGGGTATCCCAAAACTCTCCGATCTCCTCCAGACTCCGCGCATTGGAAATCGTACTGTGTCTATTTTCTTGCATAACGTCTCCGCTCACTTTGGGTCATATCGCGCCCACTAATGACAATTGCAGTTTCAGTAGCCGGTTTGTAGACAAAGAAGATAGCCAGATAGCGCCCGGCGTAGCTCTGGCCAAAAGCAGCATAGATATCTTCTCCTGGCATATGTCCGTTTTCTGCGAAACGGATACGTGGCTGTCCCAACAATACCTGGCGAACCTCACGGAGAGTCACCCGATGTTTCGCCGCCAACTTGTCCTCGATATGAGCCGAACAAACGATTCGTTCGATGTGCATAACCGAAATTCCCGTAGGCAAAACGCATCGGGTACTGACGCTATTATAGCAATGCCAGACCGACTGTCAACGAAGGGGAACATCAATCACAATTGGGGGCGAAAACTCTGCTCTCAGCCGGTCCGTGACCGGCGTCTGGCGGGTCACGGACCGGCCTGGAGTCTGTCCGCCTCTGACTGAAATCAGCCCGTTACCGCTGAACAATTTCCAATCCGGTCACTCTCATCTCATCACTCATCACCCGGCCTTCCTCCACCACAAAGGCCACGCCGCCGCCGGCGAGGGGACGCTGCGAGTCCTCTACGTCAAAGAGGAGTTGTCCGTCGATGCTGGCCTGGATGCGGTTTCCCGCCGCTCCCAGGCGAAAGTCGTGGCTGTCGCCGTAGACCCACGGGAACTCTGCCTCGGCCAGCACGCGGTCGCCGTCCAGGGCTTTGATCAGCCGGGCCTTGCCGTCGTTGCAGAGCAGAAGCGCATAGTAACGGCGCATCCCCTGCACGCGCACCGCAATGCCGGCGGCGGCGGCCAGATGCAGGGTAAGCGTAGCCGACGCTGCGTAGTCCGTCCATTCTCGGGTACCGGTGATGAGCAGTCCCCGCCCCTCGTTCTGCACCACCCGAAAAGCCTCCGGCCACCAGTGGTCGTGGCTGTCCACGCCTTTGACCCAGGCTCGCCGCCACATCTGCGCGCCGGGTGTCCAGCGCTGCTGGCGATGGCCGGGTTCGGGACGGGTGAAGATCACATCCGGCGCGCCCTCCCAGGTCAGATAATCCAGATAGAGGCTGCCCTCTGCCCGCTGGTCGCTGTGGATTTCCAGCCCGATCTCGGCGATGGGTTCGCTGCCCTTGCCTTCGATGGGCCAGGCAAAGATGTGGCTGACACCCGGCGCCAGGCTTATCTGCGAGCCGCGCACCAGTTCTAAACGGTCGTCCGGGGCGCAGTAGCGGCGCAGGTAAAGATTGCAGTAGACGGCGCTTTTGTTGGCGGCGTCGGCAGCCAGCCCGGCGCGCACGGTCTGGCCGGGGTACAGGGCAGGCGAGGCCAGGAGGGCATAGCCCCGTTTCTCGAAATAGTCGCCCACTTCTTTCGAGGGGGTGAAAACCGGCGTGCCGGCCCGGGCCACCCGTCCGGTCGCCAGCCCCTGATAGCGGAAGGCCAGGCTGCGGGCGCCGGTTGTGCTCTGTCCGGCTACATTCTCCACTTTGAGCACACCCCTGGCCTCCACACTTTCATCCGGCAGGAAACCCTGCACCGAGCCGGGCAACTCGAAGTGGAAGCGTGCGCCCTGCTTAGGCGCCAGCGGCGCTGCCCCGGCCAAAGCCCGCCCCGTATTGACCACGTGATAGCTCTCTGTCACCGCGTCGCTGATGGCCCGTCCGCCGTCCGCCGTGGGCAGGTAGAGCCGGTCCGCCACCGGCCCCCGATAGTCCGGGCCAGATTCGATGCCGGCCAGCCCATTTTTGATGCCCAGGAGACAGCCCACATTGCCCGAATTGCAATCCGTGTCCCAGCCAGAGGTGTTGACGATCATCAAGGACTTCTGGAAATCGTCGTCGCCATAGAGCAGAGAATGGATGATCAGCCCGTGGTTGGGAATCATATGGCAGTTGCCGCCATATTTGTCGTAGCCGTAGTTGGCTGCGATCTTCTCCCGGGCCACACGCCAATCCGGTTCAGCCGCGTGCCATTCCCGAATGTCGTCGATCAGGCGGCGGATGAGGCAGTCGGCGGGGATGACCGCCAGACCGGTGTCGATGAGTTTCTGGATGTCGGACTCGACGAAAGCCTGGGCCTCCATCGCGGCCAGCACCTGTGCGCCGTAGATGGCCTCGCCGTCGTGGCTGACGCTGGCCGCGCGCCGGGCCAGATCCGCGGCCAGTTCCGGATCGCCGGGGGCGACCATTGCCCAGCCATCGATGAAAATCTGGGAGCCGATCTGCTCGGCCACCACTTTTCCATTCAACGCCATGCAGCCGCTATGGGGCGCAGGGATGCCTTTCTTCAGACGCAGATAGGCGGTGTGTTCGGTGGAATTGCCCATACCGCCCCACCAGAGGATTGTGCGCTCCTCGATAATGTAATTGAGCCAGGTCTGTCCGATCTGGGCAGGGGTCAACTCGAGGCTGTTGCCGTAATCGGCCAGGGCGCGCAGAAAAGTAAACGTGCCGGAGATGTCGTCGTCGGTGACAATCAGCGGCGCGCCCCGCTGTTCGTGAACGTAGTAATGGATTTCACCCAGTTCCTGTAGTATCTGTTCGTAGGACCAGCCCTCAAAGGGGCGGCCCAGATAGACGCCGATGAGCTTGCCCAGCACGCCGGCATAGACCCGCTCTGTATAGTCGTGGGGGAGTGACACAGATTTTCTCCTCTGCGGATGTGATTCCGGGAATCGGCCACAAAATTTCTCGAAGGTCTGTCAGCGTCTGGCCGATTCCCGGAATCGAAGTGAATAACGGGCAGTTACTTACACTTTGAGTCCACCCTGGGTCAGCCCGTCGATAAAGCGGCGCTGCAGGGCCAAAAAGATGACCAGCACCGGAAAGATCATCATCATCGCGGCCGCGCTGGTCAGCGACCAGTCCTGGCTGAAGCGGGTGGTGAATTTGTAGTAGCTGGTCGTCACCGGGAAAAGTTTGGGGTCGCTCATAAAGATCAGCGCTACTTGAAACTCGTTCCAGACGCCCAGGGCCACCACCAGCCCGACGGTGAGGAAACCGGGCCAGGAGAGGGGCAGCACCACCTTTGTAAAGACCTGGAGTTCGTTGGCCCCATCCACCCGGGCCGCGTCTTCAAAATCCACCGGCAGTTGCACCATATAAGAGCGCAGCAGAAAAATGGAAAAGGGGGCGTTGAGAGCCGTGTAGATCAGCATCAACCCAAAGAGATTGTTGATCAGCCCCAGAGTGCGCCAGAGGATAAAGAGAGGCACCAGAAAGAGCCAGATGGGCAGGCTGGAGGCGATGAGCATATAGAGCATAAAGAGGTCCGCGCCGGGGGGGAGCAGGCGGGCCAGGCTGTAGGAGGCCAGACCGCCCATCAGCAGGGTAGCGACCACTGTGCCGATGACGAGATAGAGACTGTTGCGCATAGTGACGTTGTACTCTCCCACACGCCAGGCCTCGGCATAGTTTTGGATCTGCACCACTCTGGGCGGGCCGAGAGGGTTCTGGGCGACCTCAGCCGTGCTCTTCAGGGAGTTGAAACCCAGAATGATCAGGGGCGCCAGGGCAAAGATCAACAGCAGAATGATCACAAAGTGGTTGGGCAACAGACTGACGCGGCTTTGCTTCTTGAACATTTCAGATCTCCCATCCCCGGCGGCGCAGATAGACAAAGGCGCCGATAATCATACCTGCGATCAGGCTGATGGTCAGGCCGATGGCGGCGGCGTAACCGGCCTCGAAGCGATTGAACGCCTGTTTGTAGAGAAATGTCGCCAACACCTCTGACGATCCGGCTGGGCCGCCCTGGGTCAGAATCCAGATGTAATCGAAAGAGAGAAACGACCAGATAGCCACCATCAGGAGCATAAAGACGACTGTCGGGCGAATGCCGGGGATCGTTACGTGGCGGAACTCCTGCCAGCGGTTAGCGCCGTCGATCTTGGCCGCGTCGTAGAGAGAAGGGGAAATCCCCTGCATGGCGGCCAGGAAGAGCACCATCAGAAAGCCCCAGAAATGCCAGTTGTCCACAAAGGCAATCGTCCAGAGCGCGGTCCCCGTCTTGCCCAGAAAGGCAATGTCCAGCCCGGGAATGCCCCATTCGGCCAACTGTGCGCCGATACCCCGGGAAGGGCTGAGCAGATTGCGCCAGATGGTGGCGGTGATAACGCTGGGCACAATATAAGGGATGAAGAGTAGAGTGCGGTAGGCCATGCCGGCGCGACGAATCAGCGAGAGCAGACTGGCCGCCACCAAAGCCATCACAAAGGGGACGGTCATAAAGAAGAGCATCCACAACACATTATGCCTGAACGCCGTCCAGAAGGTGCGATCCTTGAAGAACAACTCCTGAAAGTTCGCCAGGCCAATAAACTCGGCTGCGCCGATGCCCGACCAGTCGGTCATGGAATAGTAGACAGCCGAAAGGGAGGGGCCAGCAACGACGATCAGGTGCAGCAACAGGTAGGGCAGGATGAAAAGCCAGGGCATCCAATGCTTGCGAAACCTGGCCGATCGACGGCTTTGGGCTGCCCGCGCCGGCGCGGGTAGCGTCCTCAAGTCCTGTAGTTGCGCCATACAAGTACAACCTTTCACTTACGCTAAAGGTACCGCGTCATATGCGTTAGTTCTACGGCCAGAAACGTGAAACGTGACTCGTGAGAGTACGTCACATGATCTCACGTTTCACGCCTCACGTTTCAGCCCGCACTTTTGGCAGTCGGCTCCGCCGCCTTATGGTTTACCGCTCAGGGATCGGCGGGATATCCCCGGCGGCCAGTTCTTCGGCGAAGAGATCCTGCAGCCCCTGGAGATACTGGAGTGCAGTCATATCGCCGGCCCACACCTTCTCAATCTCTTCATAGATGTAGACATCGCTCTTGGGCGGCCAGAAGGTCCACGTCGTGTAGCCGTAGTTGTTGGCATCGGACGCCCGGCCCATATCGGCGTAAATGGCCGCGGCCCGGGGATCGATCTCATCCAGGGCCTCTTCGCTCAGGCGCACAGGCGCGGGCGCCGTGCCACAGCCGACCAGCAACTGAGCCTGGGTTTCCGGTGCGAAGAAGAAGGTCAGAAACTCGGCCACCGCCTCGGGATTGGCCGCGGTTTTGTTGATGGACCAGGTGGAACCGCTGCCGATGTCGTAGATGGCATCGCCGCTGCTGGAGGGCATAGGCGCCCAATCCCAGTCGTTGGCGTTGCCGGCGGCTTCGCCGAAAAAGGTACCGATGCCGTCCAGAAACCAGGTGCCTTCGATGTTCATAGCCGCTTCGCCATTGCCCAGAGCGGCGTATTTTTCATCGAACGTGCCTGTGTAGTAGCGGTCCAGCCCGCCCATGAACCAGCCCTGTTGTTGCATTTCGTTGAGCAACTCAATCGCAGTCACAAAATCCGGGTCGGTCCACTCCCGCTGGCCGGTGAGGGCTTCGTAGACCTTCTGGGGTCCGGCCACGTGATTCAGCATCTCACCCACATACCACTCGTTGGCCGGGCGCCATTCCGCGTTGGCATGGGCAAAGGGGATGATGTCGGCCGCGGCGATGGTGGCTGACAGAGACATCAGATCATCGACGGTCTTTGGAGGGGACCAACCGTTGGCCTCAAAGAGGGTTTTGTTGTAGTAGAGGACCAGCGTCTCCAACTCGTGAGGCAGACTGTACAGTTTGCCGTTCACTTCGCCCAGGTTGAGCGCCCAGGGCACAAACACATCGGACCAGCCAAACTGATCGGCGAAATCGTCCAGGGCCAGCAACTGGCCGGCCTGGGCCAACTCAAACACAAAACTTGGGCCAGGCGTCACCACAACATCGGGGCCGGCCCCGCCAGCGATGGCCGTGCGGGTCGCATCCCACGCGTTCGGTTGAGCCACAGCCTCAATAAAGATGGATTCGCTCTTCTCGTTGAAAGGTTCGACGACAGTTTCCACAAAGCAACTGGCTGTCTCGCCGCCCGAGGGTGGATTGAACCAGAAAGTTACTTTCTGCTTTTCGACTGTCACCGGAGCGGCTTCGCCGCCGGCTGCCGGCGCAGCGACCGGCGCAGCACCGGGGACACATCCTGCCAGAAGCAGGCCCAAAACCAGCACAAACAATAGACTTTTGTGAAGATAGACTGTCACGTTTTTCCCTCCCCTGAAAGTGAACTGGAACAATTGATGCGGCTACCTGCCTGCACCGGCTACAAATCGTCTGGGCAGAGCCTCCTTCCCGCTATAGTTTTTCAGATAAAGATTTTCCCGGTAGGGGCGCTGCTTGCTGCGCCCGTCCCCTGTGCGCCGGGCGCAGCAAGCAGCGCCCCTACAAATGATTATCTGAACAACTATAGATACAACACCATACAGTGAAACCTGAAGGGGTAAAGTCATAAGCGTCACGTGGATTGGCGAAGGATCAGGCTGAACGGCATCTCCTCACAGCGTCCCGGCTGGGGAGCACTGCTCGCCAACCGTTCCAGAAGCATCGCCGCGGCCCGTTGTCCCAACCGTCTCTGAAATTGAGTGACGGTGGACAGGGACGGTTCTACCAGCCTGGCTACCGGAATGTCGTCAAACCCCATAATTGCCACATCCTGGGGGATCGCCAGACCCGCTTCCCTCGCTGCCACCAAAGCGCCTATCGCCATCATATCGTTGACCGCAAAGACAGCATCCGGGCGCGGCGTCTGCTCCAGCAAACGCCGCATCGTCTCGTACCCGCTCTCCTCCATGAAATCGCCTTCCATCACCAGGCGGGGATCGTATGCCATCCCGTGGGCTTCCAGAGCATCGCGATAGCCAGCCATCCGCGACGCGCCTGGCCCAGCGCTGGCGGTAAGCAGCCCAATGCGCCGATAGCCTCTTTCGATCAGATAGGTGACCGCAGCCCGTGCGGCTGCCACATTGTCCACAAACAGGCTGTCCAAAGGGTAGCTGCCACCGCTGCGAGCCGCGGGTTCCAGCCGCACGATCCGTACACCCAACTCCAACAGCAGGCGCAAGTTACGGGCGTTGACGTGAAAAAAGACACCGATAATTCCATCGGCGCCGGTTTGTAAGGCAGAGCGCAAAGCCTGCTGCTCTTTTTCCTCGTCGCCGTCGGTGTTATAGATCATCAGTCCGTAGCCGTTGTGTTCAGCCACCTCCTGCACACCCCGTTGAAAATCTGGATAAAAGGGATTCGTGATGTCAGGAATGATGCTGGCAATCGTGAAACTCTTGCTGGTACGCAGGCTGCGGGCGTTGTTGTTGGGTATGTAGCCCAATTCCGCGGCAACGCCCATAATCCGTTGGCGCGTTTCGTGGGGAATCGAGATGTCCGCGGCATTGTTCAACACATAGGAGACCATCGCCTGGGAAACGCCGGCCCTCTGAGCGATATCGGCTTGGGTGGATCGTTTGCGCACTTTCTGTTTCGCCATGCGTGGCCTTAAGTAGGCGAACTTCCTTAGTAACTGTCCGTGATTCACTTAGCGATTTCGTCGGCGCGATTCCGGGAATCGGCCAGATGCTCTCGCGAATTCCTCTCTACATTTGGCCGGTTCCCGGAATCCGATCGCCCAAGTCGTTTGCGGACAGTTACTTATTTATACGTATAAATAACCTGCTGCATATAATACGTTCTGGCAGCCAGAAAGTCAAGTAGCGTTTTTCTCACCGTCGGAAGCACCCCGCAAATCCCGGTTGCCTCGCAACGCGCCTTGTGCTACATTTCCCCTATCATCCCATCATCCCACCATCCCCCGGAGACCCACCCAATGTACCTGCTCATCACCGGCGCTGACTCGCTCCTGGCTCGCGCCTTCATCGCCGCCCTGCCTGCCGGCGTCACCGTCCGCGCTGTAGATGCCGCCTTTGCCGCGCCTATCCCCGGCGCAGAGACGGTCACCGGCCACCTGCGCGACACCGACTTTCTGGCCGCGATCCTGGCAGATGTGACCCACATCGTCCATCTTGCGCCCCTCTACACCCGGCTGGCGGACGACAACGCCACGCTGGAAGAGGCGATGCGAGGCACGTACCAGCTTGCCAACGCCGCGGCCGCGGCGGGGGTACAGCGTATCCTCCTGGGCAGTAGCCTGGATTTCTTCGCGCCCCTCTGGGATCGCTATCTGGTGGACGAAAGCTGGCGGCCGCGTCCCCAGCCTATGCTGGACCAGTTGTGTACCTATCTGGCCGAAGTGACTGTGCGCGAAGTGACGCGGGTGACAGTTCTACCCGCGCTCTGTCTGCGCCTGGGCGCGGTGGTGGATGACGCCCACGCCGCAACCCATCCCTACGACCGGCGCTGGCTGCACCTGGAGGATGGGGTGGCCGCGCTGCTGCGGGGGCTGGAAGTGGAGACGGAAGGCTGGCGCATCTTTCACATCCCCGCCGCGGGCGACCGGGTGCGGGTTCCCGTGGCCCAGGCCGGGGAAGAACCGTTCAATTACCAGCCTCGCCACGACTTTGCGACGCGCTGGGCCAGCGAAGGGGCGATACCCACTTTCCAGCGGCCAGCACCCATCCCCGCCCGCCCCATCCGCAATGTGGCCGTCTTTGGCGCGGGCGGTCCCCTGGGCGCGGCTTTGGCGGAAGAACTGGCGCCCCATTACACTCTGCGTCTAACCGATGTGAAGCCGGTGGAGGAACTGATGAATGT
>JACQGT010000161.1 GCA_016199425.1 Chloroflexota bacterium | reverse complement strand
GTAGAGATCGGCGTAGGTGCGCCGGGGAATGGATAGAGTCATGCGATTGCTCCCGTATGTGTTTGCCAGAAGTTCAACTTCTTTTTTCGAACGCCGCGGCCCGCACTGCCGGATCGTCCAGCGCTCCCTGCACCAGACCGTTGCCGCCCAGCATCACCCGCGCGCCGGCCAGGGCTACCAGCGACACTTCTTTGTCATCCCCCGGCTCGAAGCGCACCGCCGTGCCGGCGGGGATGTTCAGCCGCATCCCATAGGCCGCGGCCCGGTCAAAGCGCAGCGCGGCGTTAACCTCGAAAAAGTGGTAGTGGCTGCCCACCTGCACAGGCCGGTCGCCGGTGTTGACTACCAGAACAGTCGCCGTTTCTCGGCCCACATTGGCCTCAATCGGTCCGGCATCCTTATCGATAAGAACTTCTCCCGGTTTCATTGCTGCTCCTTTAGTCAATAGTCCAAATCGACGGCAGATGGCAGACGACGGACCGCATTCGTCTGCCGTCCGCGGTCCGTCGTCCTACCCCTGAATCGGGTCGTGAACCGTCACTAACTTTGTCCCGTCGGGAAAGGTCGCCTCCACCTGCACCTCGTGGATCATCTCGGCCACCCCCTCCATCACATCCTGCCGGGTCAAAATTGTTGTGCCGTAGGTCATAATCTCGGCCACGCTGCGGCCATCCCGCGCCGCTTCCAGAATCTCGAAGGAGAGAATCGCCACCGCTTCTGGATAGTTCAGCTTCAGACCCCGGCCCTGGCGTTTGCGCGCCAGCTCCGCGGCCAGAAAAATCATCAGTTTTTCCTGCTCCCGCTGTATCAGATGCATCGAAGACTCCTACTCATAGAGATTGGCGATTGGCAATTAGAGATTAGTTGCTCATCTGCGGGTGTACGCCACGGGGGATGAAAACCAATGACAATCCGCAAATTCTGTAATCTGTGTTCTATTTTTTCAGGCCAAAGATTGGCAATTGTCTTCGGCGAATCCCCAATCGCCAATCTCCTGTCTCAATAAACTTTGCGCGGAGGAATTGCCTCTTGCCCGTAAAGACTTCGCTTCAGCGCCTGCCAGAAGACGAACAGCCCAGACGCGATGGCCCGGCTGTTGCGGCTGAGAACTCGCACGCTCAGCCCGTAGGCTGGCAAAGAACTGACTCCCCACAGCGCCTCGCCTGGGCAGGTGAGGGCCTGGGCCTGGGTATGCAACTCTCGCTCCAACGCCAGCCAGCGCTCCTCCTGCACCCCCACCCGGCACGCGTACAGAACGCCGTAGTAACTGTAGCCGCCCAGCCGGGCCGGAGAGCGCAGGTCGTGGAGGTGAGGCTGCCAGCGCATCCGTTCGATGGCGAGCAGCCGCCCCTCAGCCACAATTTCCAACTCCAATTGGAGCAGGTCATAGGCGAATTCCTCGCCCTGGGCTGTGCGACCGGGCGCCACCACCTCCCAATAGAAGAGACCCGCATCCTCCGCCAGTTCGATGCGCGTCGTCTGGCGGAAACGGGCATCCCCATAGGGGATCAGCGAGTCGGGCAGATATTCCAGCAGCCCGCCCGCACCCACGCACAAGTGATTGGTCTGGGTTGCCGTGACATAGCCTGCCCGGTGGCGGTAGACACGAGTGGAGCCGGTAGTGGTGATCTGCGCCTGCGCGCTCGCCTCCACCCGCGCTGTCAGGTGCATCTGATCGCCCCCCAGCACCCCGCCGGAAAGATTGTGCAGATGCACCACTGCCATCTGATCGTCACCGTCAAAGGCTCGCACCACCCGCAAGGGCGGAAGCTGCTCCTGCACCACCAGCCGGGTACGGGCATCGCCCCGGCCCCGCCGGAATGTCAGATCCAGCGCGCCGTGGACACCCGTCCGGCCTATCCCATTCTCTGCCATCACTTTTGCCAGCACAACATCCCCAGTGTCACAAAATAAGAGAGTGACTCCACTGCAAAAAGCCAAGAAGCACACCGCGGAGTCACGGAGAGCGCGGAGGCACGCGGAGGTTTTCTCCTGAATTTCTCCGCGTTTCCCCCGCGAACTCCGCGACTCCGCGGTGAAGTTCCCCTTTTTACAGTGGACTCAGAGAGTTGGACGCAGATTTCGCAGATGGGCATAGATTTTCGCAGAAATTATCCGTGTAAATCCGCCCCATCCGTGCGCATCCGTGTCCTTTTTTACATCGCCGTCAACTGATGAAGAGCCGCACGGGCAGGTAGGGGTGGCGCATCCCGCCCACATCCAGCAGCGGCGTGGACGCGAAAATGGCTGCGGGCGAGCCGCTGGCCGCAGCCGCCAACAGCGCTGGCTTCAGCTTCCACAGGATTGTGGCCGCGTGATTCTGGCCCAGGGGCATCAGCTTCTGGCAGGCCGAGAGCAGACCGCTGATAGACTGCTGCAAGTAGGCCGCGGCTGTCGCTTCCTCACCCAGACCCAGCGCGCCGCCGATCAATCCGAAGGCCGGCGCGTGATGGACAGCCACCTCTTCGGCCAGAGCCGCTTGCAGGGCAGCCTGCAAAAGCTCGTTCTCCTCCAGGCCGAGGATGAACTGAAGCAGCCGCCGCCCCAGAACTGCGCTGGCTGTCCGGCTCTCTCTGGCCGGCTTCCACGCGGCGCAGCGCAGGTTGAGATCGATCCACTCGGGGCGCTGCCAGCCCGGAAAGCTGGCAGCGCCCTGCCGGTAGCCCGCTCGGCAGAAGGAAGCCTCCAGCGCGCCGGTCTCTTGCAAGTAGTCGATCAGAAAGTGTTCCAGCCGCACAGCAGAAAGAGCGCCGTCTACAGCCAGACTTTCCACACCGAAGGAGTGGGCGGTCGCGCCGATGGGCAAGGCGCTGTCGGCCAGTTGCAGCAACTGTAAAAAGGCGGTGGCTCTGCTCTCCTGGCCCAAATCGTTGGCTGTCACTTGCCCAAACTCTCCAAATAAGCCAGCCAGCCGCCCAGATGGGTAATCTCCTCCGCTTCGCCTGCCACGTAGCCCTCGCAGCTAAAGCCCTTGACCAGCGAACCGTCGGCCAGCTTCACAGCGCCGATGCCCAGAGGCGGGGGAATCTGCCGGGCAAAGTAGCCCAGATTGGCCACGGGCATCTCCCACAATTCCAGGGCGATGGCCGCGCCGCTGCCGTCGGTGACGTGGATTGCGCCGGGTTTGGCCGGACCGCTGTTGGCGACAACGTAGAGCCGGTATTCGGGCGCGGTGCAATCGGCGCGCAGAAACGTCGCTCCCAGGTCGGTCAACTGGTGGTTGAGGGGCTGGCCGGTCAGATGCAGACCAAAGACGGCCAGAGGAATCGTCTCCATCGTACTCTCCTAACCCAACAAGTCGGAACCAAAAAGTGTTTGTAAACACGGATGAAAACCCGACTGTTCCGTGTTCTCTTCTATCCGTGTTTACATAAACCGGTTGCGCCCAGCGGCAATCCCCGCCGCTGTTGGAACTCCCGCCCGATGTCCAGCAGAAGGTCTTCGCCAAAGGCCCGCGCCAGCAGCGTCAACCCCGCGGGCAGACCGTCGGACTGGAAGCCGTTGGGCAGAGCCAGGGCACACAGGTCCAGTAGATTGGCGAAATTCGTGTAGCGACCCAAATTGCTGTTGAGTCTCAGCGGGTCGGCCTCCACTTCAGCGATTGTGTAGATTGTGCCTGCGGTGGGCAGAGCCAGACAATCGATACTTTCCCACAGGGGCGCGATTTCCCCGCGCAACTCCTCCAGCCGGTATTGAGCGGTGAAGACATCCGCTGCCGAATAGGCGCGGGCCTGCTCTAAAATGGCGCGGATAACCGGCAGAAAGGCTTCCGGGCGGGCGTCGAAAAAGGCTTTCACCGCGGCGTAACGTTCGGCTACCCACGGTCCTTCGTATAGTAAGTTGGCGACCGTGGCCAATGGCGCAAAGTCGAACTCCACCCGCGTGCCGCCTATCGCTTCCAGCAGAGCAATACCTTCGGCGTAGAGGCGGGCGTACTCGTCGTTGCCAAAGAATTCCAACTGCTCGGCCCGAGGAAGACCGAAGCGGAAGCTATCAGGCGCGTTCTGTATGGACGAAAGAGGCCGGGCCCGGCTGTAGGCATCTGCTCCATCTACCCCTTCGCAGACGCGCAGAACGGCCTCGGCGTCGCCAACCGTAAGCGCGAAGATGGAAACACAATCCAGCGTGCGACAGGCGGGGAAGACGCCGGCCGCGCTGATCAGCCCTCGCGTCGGTTTCAGCCCGATGGTATTCGTGTAGCCAGCAGGAATCCGCCCGGAACCAGCCGTGTCCGTGCCCAAAGCAAAAGAGACCAGCCCGCACGCCACGGCCACAGCAGATCCCGAACTGGAGCCGCCGCTGATGTAGGCCGGGTTGAACGGGTTGGCGACCGGGCCATAGGGGGAACGGATTCCCACCAGACCCGTGGCGAACTGGTCCAGATTGGTCTTGCCCAAGAGCAGCGCGCCAGCCCCGGCCAGTTTTTCTACGGCAGTCGCCGAGACAGCCGGCGTATAGGCGAAATCCGGGCAGCCAACGGTTGTGGGATGACCGGCCACATCGAAGTTGTCTTTCACGGCAAAGGGGACGCCGTAGAGGGGCAGGGTCGCCGCTTCCCTGGGCGTAAGGGTTTCCAGCCTGCGGGCCTGGGCCAGCACTTCCGCCTGAGCCAGAAGGGAAATCCAAATTTTCTGGTCAGGATAGGCGGCGATACGCCGATAGAGTTCTTCGATCAGTTCGCTGGGGCGCAGTGAGCCATTTGCGTATGCCTGGCGTAGGGTCAAGAGATCGAGAGATTGGGTCGTCGTCTGTGTCACAGGTTGTCCAGGGCAGTGAGAAGGTGTTGGGAATTGCTGACAGAGCCAAAGACACCGCCCTGCATTTTGACCATTTTAATAGCGGCCATGTAGTTGCCGAAATCGGTGGCCCCGGTGCAATCTTCCAAGAGAAGACATTCGTAGCCCAGATCGTTGGCCTCGCGCATGATTGTATGCACGCAAACATCGGTGGTGATGCCGGTGAAGACCAGATGGGTGATGCCCCGGTTACGCAGCACCAGATCGATGTCGGTGGTGGTGAATGCGCCTTTGGACGGTTTGTCGATGACGAATTCGCCTGGGATGGGGGAAAGTTCCGGGATGATCTCCCAGCCCGGCTGCCCGCGCACGAGGATGCGGCCACAGGGACCCATATCGCCGATGCCCGCGTTGATCTGCCGCGAACGCCAGTGTTTGTTGGGCGGGCAGTCCGAGAGGTCGGGCTTGTGCCCCTCCCGTGTGTGGATCACCAGCCCATCGGATTCGCGCCAGGCTTCCAGCACCCGACGGGTCGGCTCCACCCCGGCCCGGGTCAGGGAGATGTCGTAGCCCATCGCATCCACATAGCCGCCCCGCCCGCAGAAGTCGATCTGCCAATCGATGCAGAGCAGGGCGGTCTTGTCGATCTGCGCGCCGCCATCGTAGGGCCAGATGTAAGGGTCTGCGGGGATGGTAAGGGTGGGCATACTCTTTTCCCTTCTGAAATTTTCCGTCTGCGGGTGTGAAACGTGAGGCGTGAGGAGTGAAACGTGAAAAAGGCCGAACGATCTCACGTTTCACTCCTCACGACGACGGCCCAGTCCCCAGTCGCCGTTCGCCAATCCCCCTACTGGGGAATCGTCCCCACGACGCCTTCGATGAGATAGTTGGTGGCTTCCAGTTCGCCGACGCTCAGACGCACACCGGCGGCGATGCGCTCCACACCGTTCTGGTCTACAATCGGCCCTTCAAAGGGGAAGAATTCGCCGCTGAGAATCTTCTCCTGCAGGGCAACGATCTCGTCCTGCACGGCCTGGGGCACATTCTTGCCAAAGGGAGCCAGCTTCACCGCTCCCTCGGCCACGCCCGTGCGGTAGTTGCCGCTGTAGAGACTGTCCTTCCACGTGCCATCTTCCACGCTGGCGACAATCTCCGCGTAGAGTTCGCTCCAATCCCAGATGGATCCGGTGATCCAACCCTCCGGGGCCAGAGCCGAGGCGTCGGCGTGATAGCCCACGGATAGTACGCCGTTGCGTTCCGCCGTCTCGATGATTGTTTTCGTGCAGTCCTGGTGCTGGGTGATCACATCTACGCCCTGGGCAATCAGGCTGTTGGTGGCTTCGGCCTGCTGGCCGGGGTCGCACCAACTGGCGGTGAAGACGACGACTGTCTGGATCTCCGGGTTGATCGAGCGTGCGCCCAGTGTGAAGGCGTTGATATTGAGCAGGACTTGGGGAATGGGGAAGGCGACGATATAGCCCAGTTTGGCCGTCTTGCTCATATGACCGGCAGCCACGCCAGAGAGGTAAACTGTCTCCCAAATCGTGCCAAAATAGGTGCCCAGATTCTCGGCTGTCTTCTGGCCGCCCTGGTGCAAAAAGACCACATCCGGGTGGCGTTTGGCGACTTCCAGGGCCGGGTCCAAATGGCCGTAGGAGGTGGGGAAGATGATCTTTGCGCCCTGGCGAATCATCGTTTCCATCACCCGTTCGGCTTCCTGATTCTCCGGGACATTCTCGGCCTCCAGAATTTCCATATCCGGGAAGGCAGCGCCCACCGCGTCCGCGCCAGCGCAGGCGGCCTGGTTGTAGCCGAAATCGTCGCAGGGGCCGACGTAGAGGAAGCCGATGGCCGAGCCGCCAGTTCCCACTGCTGCGGCTGCTTCAACGACAGGAGCTTCTGTGGGCGTAGCCGCGGCTGTGTCTGCCGCTGGCTGCTCGGCGGCAGGAGCCGGGGCCGCCGGTGTTGTGCAGGCCGAAAGCACAAAGGCAAAAATCAGGACGAACGAGAGAAGCGGCAAAAACTTTCTACGCGTGTTCAATGCAATACTCCTGGGATGATGAGATGACGATGTACCACAAAAGTTCAACGTTGGATGCGTTAATTTTCGACGAGAAACGTGACTCGTGAGAGTCCGTCACGTGATCTCACGTTT
>JACQGT010000160.1 GCA_016199425.1 Chloroflexota bacterium | reverse complement strand
GTCTCCTGTGTGCCGGGCGCAGCAAGCAAGCGCCCCTACGAATGATCACCTGAACAACTATTCACCTGAACAACTATATAAGGCGAATTGGTATCCACCCTACACAACACGCCCAACTTTTTTGACAGCGCTTTTGCCTCTGTGCTAGGATGGCTATACGCATTATTCAATCCCCGCGACCCGTTCTGTCACTGCTCTACTACCTATTTTTGGAAAGAAATACCCCATTTTTTGAACTCATACCCCTTTATCGAGGAGCTTCTATGTACCCGGAAAGTGAGATTCTTTTCCCCTATCGCGCCATTTCTCCGTTGCGCCGGGAAAGGGGTGAGGTCTGGCGGGATTTGGTCTGCCAGGTCGCCAGCCAGCAGGACGGCCGGGAGGACACCCTGGCCTTTACGTTGATGATGATTCGTCTGTGCGACTGTCTCAACTGCGATCAGAGCAGCTATAAGGCTTCGTTGGGCTGCATCTCCTGCGCGCAACGGACAGTGGCAGCGGAAAAAACGTCCGATCTGATGCTGCGGCAAACATTTGAGCAAACCCGCGTGGAAATCAGACAGCAGTTGACCGTTTGAGCAAATTGATCCGGAGCCAACGGAAAAGTGAACCTCTTGTTATCTTCGGCTCTCCCCGCAGAGTAACGAAAAGTGTGCCTGCCAGACTGGGCAGGCACACTTTTCGTCACTTCTCTTTCATCTCTTTGCCCCGCCGCGTGCGACGGATCAGCCAGCGCAACACCCAGACCAGCGCGGCCAGGGGAATGGCTGCGATCAGTGCCAGAGGCAAAAAGAAGATGAGCAGCCAGATGGCCGCTGAGCCGATCCATTGCAGCGTAGAGACCAGCCCGCGCAGAGCGGAACGGGCCACGCCCGTCGGTTGCCAGCCATCTTCCACAATCGGGCGGTTCAGGGCATCCGGCGTCAGGCTTACCTCCACCGTAGCCAAGCCGATGAGATTGTCCAGCAGATTCTTGCGCCCCCGCACCGATTCGATCTCTCCTCGGATTTCGCTCATGCGTGCGTGGACCTGCAAAATCTCCTCGGCGGTAGAGCCGGGCCGCTCCCGCACTTCCGTCAGCAGGGCCAGCAACTCCCGCTCCGTCGCCTCCAAATTGGTCAGCCGCGCCGTCAAATCCGTGTACTGGTCGGTTACATCCTCCCGGCTGACCGCACGAGATTCTACGCTCAGGGCTAGTCCTTCCAGTTCCGCCAACAATTGGTCCAACCCGGCGGCGGGAACGCGCAATGTCATCGAACCGGCCAGGGCGCGGCCTGTGCTGGGGCCGCTTTTGTAGAAGTTGGCGTTGGCCACAAAGCCGCCCGCCTGTTCCACCGCCGTTTCGATAGCGCTGACCGCGACGTCTGTGTCCGCCACCACCAGTGCGAGCGAAGCCCGGCCAATCACTTTCCGCTCGACGCCGCTGTTCAGGCTGGCGTCGCTGTCGTAGGCCAGGGCCGCGCCGTCAGACTCCGCCCGGGGCATCTCCTGCGCCGCAGGAGCCGCCATCGGCGAAAGTTGGGAGATCTGCGCGCCCCCACAGCCCGCCAATAGCAAAGCAGTCAGCGCCGAGAAGAATACAAGTCGTGCAATCCATCTGTCCATCCTTACCTCCCCATCCTTTCCTCTGTGGCTCTGTGATAGACTCTCTTTCCGGCTACTGTGCCCCAGTTGCCGCCCATCCCCACAAATGATAGACTGTTCCCCATCTACGTTTGTTCCCATCCCCCACCCAAAGGAAAGTACCCAATGCAGAGCAAGACACTCCGCTATCTGGACGACGGCAGCATCGAATTGCTCGAACAGGAAGTCGGCGACCCCCAGCCGGGGGAAGTGCAGGTGAGCGGCGGCGCTTGCGGCATTTGCTCCTGGGACATTGCCACGGCCCGTTATGGCAAAGAGCTGCACCCGAAGGCCCCAGCCGGTCACGAGGGCATGGGCTATGTGGCAAAGGTGGGCCGGGGCGTGACGGGCCTGCGCGAGGGCGACCGGGTAGCGGGAGGCGGCTTTGCTACTGTACGCAATCTGCCCGCGGAACGGGTCTACAAAGTGCCCGACTCACCTCTGGCCGACGAATTCTGGATTGTCGAGCCGGTCTCCTGCGCGGTGACCGGGCTGGATCACTGTCGTCTGCAGCCGGGCCAGCGCGTCGCGCTCATCGGCTGCGGCTTTATGGGCCAGTTGATTTTGCAGGGGCTGCTCCACGCGCCGTTGGCCGAACTAGTGGTCATCGACATTGCCGACAACCGGCTGGCGTTGGCCCGGCAGCAGGGCGCGGCCGAGACGATCAACAGCAGCCAGACGGATCGGGCTGAGCTGGCCGCCGGCCTGAAGGCGCGCAATTTCGATGTGGTGGTGGATACCAGCGGCAGCCAGGCCGGGCTGGACCTGGCCACAGACAGCGTGCGCCGGGGCGGGCTGATCAATCTCTTCGGCTGGATCAAAGGCGACAGAGCCACTTTCGACCCGACGAAGTGGCATCTGGGCGGTTTTTCACTGGTCAACTCATCGCCCAGTTCCAAGCTGCGCGATCCCTTCCCGCCCGCCATCGATCTCATCCACCGGGGCGTCTTTGACCTGCGCCCCCTCGTCACCCACACGGTCCCCCTGGCCGATTACCCGGACCTGATGGCGGAGATTCTGGCCGGGGATGGGGGGTATGTGAAGGGGGTTGTGACGTTGGGTGGATAGCAGATATTGGGTATTGGGTATT
>JACQGT010000170.1 GCA_016199425.1 Chloroflexota bacterium | reverse complement strand
TTGCCCACGGCCTTGCCCATCAGATCCCAGAGCGCAATGTCGATGCCGCTGATGACCCGTGTGGAAAGCCCGCGCCGTCCCACCAGTTTGGGCAGCCATAGATTGGCCCAGATGCGCCGGTAGTTGAAGGGGTCTTCGCCTATCAGCACGGGTCGGAAATAGTCCACCAACACAGTCGTCAGGTCGCTGCCCTGGCCCGACGCGGTGCCGCCACCCCAGCCGATGCCAGTGATGCCTTCGTCCGTGTGGATGTGGATCAGGTTCAGGCTGACATCCACGTATGTGTACTTGCCGTTGCTGATGGGTTTGGGCCGGGGCCAGGCGTAGCGCTGGACAGTCACGTCAGTGATTTTCATTGTGCGGGTCTCCTGGGTGGGAGTGTGGCAGAATTCAGATTGGGATGGACGTCTTTCCCTTGACGACGGACGACTGACCGCGGACGACGATAGCCATCCGTCGTCAGCTTCTTACACCACCGGCGAGCGTCCGCCGTCCACATTGATGGAGGCGCCGGTGATGTAACTGGCCCGCTCGGAGGCCAGGAAGGCGATGAGATCGCCCACTTCCCGGGCTTCACCCACCCGGCCCATAGGCACGCTCTGGCCCATCGACTCATAGTGGGCCTCCAGGGTCAGGTCCGGGTTTGCAGCGCGGGCCTGCTCCCAGCGCCGCTCGTGCTGGCCGCTTTTGATCAGCCCCACACAGACGGTGTTGACCAGAATGTTGTCGGCGGCGTACTCCTGGGAGAGCGCTTTGGTCAGGGCGATGCCCGCAGCCCGGCTGACCGATGTGGGCACCGAGCGCGCCCCGGCTGCCTTGCCGCCGGGTGTGGTCAGATTGATGATGCGCCCGCCCCCCTGTGTCCGCAGATAGGGCAGGGCGGCCTGGGTACAGTGGATGGCCCCAAAGAGCTTCAGGTCCAGGTCGGTCTGCCAGACTTCCGGGGTGGCCGACTCGAAGGGATACGCCGAGGAAGTCCCCGCGTTGTTGACCAGAATGTCGATGCGGCCAAAGGCAGCGACGGTCCGCTCCATCAGCCGTTGCACCTGCGCCGGTTGGGTCACGTCGGTGGGCACGGCCAGCACTTTACCGCCGGTGGCCGCCACAATCTCCGATGCGGCCCGCTCCAACACATCCGCACGGCGGGCGCAGATGACCACGGCTGCTCCTTCGGTGGCCAGACTATGCGCGGCGGCTTTGCCGATGCCCTCACTGCCGCCGGTGACGACGGCGACTTTGCCCTGCAATCCCAGTTCCATTGTTTCGCTTTCCTTTCCCCATACACGTGTGGTTGGTCTTCAACTGGCCGAGACGACGCCCGCCGCGTCCAGCCGTCGTTTGGCCTCGGCCAGGACATCCGCGGCCAGGGGGCCTGTCTCCACGGCACGGATGTTGTCGGCCAGGTGTTCCAGACTTTTCGTGCCGATGATTGTGGTGTGCAGACCGGGGTGGGCCAGGGCAAAGCGCAGGAGAAATTGGGCAGCGCTCTCGCCCAATACCCGCAGATCGTCCAGCCCCAGCTTTGTCGTTGCGTCGGCCAGACTCTGCCAGGGGTCTACCCGGCGCACCACCCCCCGGATAATCATCCCTTTGCCCCGCTGCGCGGCTTCAGCCATCGCCCCTTCGCTGGCTCTCGCCAGGGCCGAATACCAGACCTGAATCGACTCGAAGGCGTCCCAGTCGCCGTCCAGATAGGGGCGCAACTGGCCGTAGCCGTAGCCTGCTGCCCGCCCGGACATACTCACGGCGATGTGGCGGACTTTCCCCTCCTCGCGAATGCGCAGCATTGTCTCCAGCACATCGCTCTGGGCCAGTTCGTCCGGCTCGGCGCTGTGTACCTGCCAGATGTCCACGTAATCGGTCTGAAGCCGGCGCAGGCTGTGCTCGATGTTGTGGCGCACCTGCGCGCCCGTCCAGATGTGGCGGGGTGCGTCGTCGCCGCCGGTGTGGGGCACAGTGCAGCCACACTTCGTTGCCAGAAAATACTCGTCCCGCCGTTGAGCGATGAATTTGCCGATGAGGTCTTCGCTGCGGCCGTAGTCGGGCGAGGTGTCGATGAAGTTGATGCCTGCGTCCAACACAGCGTTGAGCAGCCGTTCGGCCTGGGCCTCGTCCACGTGGCGCAGTTCCATCGCGCCGTAGCCCAGAACGGTGACGCCGAGTCCGGTATTGCCAAAGGTACGCTTTTCCATTTTTTGCTACTCCTTGTGGTTGTTGGGTCTTGCGTTGTTGCCCCATTGTAACAGAGCGCGGGGTACTGGGAAAGGCGGTTTCAAGGGCTGTTTACACACCCTGAAAAAAGTTGTATGATCCTGGCTACCCCGACGTAGACGGTCTTTTGTATCTTCAGAGAGATAGTTTGGAGGAGTGAGCATCATGGCAAAATGTGGCAAGGGCAAAGTGGCGCGACGGGTGCTGTGCGGCGAACCGACAAAACCACCCCATACTGACGAAGTGAATCCGGGTACGTGCAGCCGGGTGAAGGTCTTCTGTCTTGCCCCTGGCGAACCTGAGCCGGACTGGGCCTGTTGGCAGCACAGGTATCAACTGATGTGGAATCCTCGCCAGTTTCAGGATTGCGCGGACGCGGCAGCCACCCTGCAGAAGGAAGCCGAGAAAGACATCCCCGCCGCGACCACACAATACCAGATAAAGGATGTGCTCTTTTACAGCAACGGCCGCAGCGCAGGAAACTACACCTGTGATGTCACGGTCTACTGGCAGGTTGACTGGGGAAATATGGTGATGACCCTGCCGGAGTATTCGTGGCCCAATATGTCGTCTGCTGACAATGCAGCCGTCCAGAGCGCCTTGAATGCCCTGCGCGCCCACGAGGAGGGGCACGTCAACATCACCGAAGAGTATGTGACCGAGTTGTCCGGGGGCAGCATCAAGATTTCTGGGTCGGGGGCAACCCCAACCGCGGCCAGGGAAAGTTGTGACGTACAACTGGCAATCCACGAGGCGCAGATTGCCGCCGAACTGCGTAAACGCCAGAATGAGTATGACGACAGGACTCATCACGGAGCCAAGCAGTCCGAAATTGGCGGTGTGGACGTGAAGCTTGTCTGCCCGTCCGAGTAGGCCGTATGAGAAGCGAGAATCTTATGCTCCCTCAACACCGACAACTCGCCCTACTGATTGCCGCGCCCCAAGTTGCAGGGATGTAAGCATTGTTGATTTTCCTCTCGGTTTGTGGCTGTTAGGCCCGCGCGTGCTGTGAGTCCACCGGCGGCTGGTAGACGACAGTCAGATGGGGCGTCTCCAGGCGTTGCTGGCCTTGTATTCTGGAGGTGAGACAGCTTTCCAGCACGCCGCTGACCAGCAGCGTGCGTTCGGCGGGATAGGGTGCGCGCCCCGTTGCCAGCATCTCCTCGATTTTGCTGACCAGACAGGCGGAGTAGGTGACATTCGGGCCGGGGGTGAGCAGAAACTGAGTGGAGACCGGCTTCTCCTCCCCGGTCAGGCGGGCCGCAAAGCAGAAATCCTTGACTGCGCCGTTGAGCATCAGCAGGGTAGCGCGCAGGCCGTCGTTGTATTCGATGCAGTAGGCCGCTGGGTTTTCCACCAGCGCGTGGAGTTGGCCGCTGCCTAGCAAATCCTGGGTGCGCCCGTCCTCCTCGCTCAGTCCCCGGGGCGAATCGCTGCGCGAGAGGGCCGCCTCCAGCAATTCCAGAGACCAGCGGCCTGCCTGCCCTGCCTGCCAGACCGCCTCCCCCTCCAGCAGTTGCACAGCCCGCACGCCGCTCTCTCCCCCTTTGCGCCGCTCCACCATACACTGTATGGCTTCCAGCGCGTGATAATCCATCGGGTCCGAGCCGCCCACACCCACCATCAGCGCCTCGTCGATGGTGCAGCCCAGGGGCAACTCCACGTCCGGCAGCCGCCAGGTGACGGGCAGGGACGAACCGGCCAGGAGCGGGAAGCCCAGGCGGTGGGCGTCATCCACCATCTCCCTGGCTTTCGCAAAGCTGTAGGAGAGATGCTTGTCGTTGTAGAGCGGCACGGCCCGGCCATCCGCCTCGAACACAGCCACGCACTGCTTGAAGAAATCGTAGCGGGGATAGAGAATCTGGCCCAGTTGGTTGCGGGGGTAATCGCCGTGCTCCACCATCAGCAGTACCCCGTCCACGGCCAGCCGCTCCCCGCCGCAACGCAGAGCTTCGGCAATTGTCGGGTAGACGGAAAAACCGAACTCCCGGGCCCGGTCTGTGCTCTGGTCATCCACCGGCTGCTGGTCCACATAGAGGGAGACAATCTGCACATTGGGTCGATGCCAGCGGCCATCCACCGGATAGCCCACCAGCCAGCGGTCGCAGAAGTGCTGGGCGTGGGAGCGCAGCCGGTAGATGGAGGCGATGACCGCAATGCGCAGGGGCGGCGCAGGGGCAGGCGGCACTTGTGGGCGGGGCGGATTTGGTTTGGGCAGCAGATGGGGCCGCTCTTCCCGCCAGAAGGTGGAGTCCGGCGTCGGCTGGTAATGGATGTTCAGATGGGGCGTCTCGACCCGGCTCTGCCCCGCGTGCAGGCTATCCACACCCGCTGTCGTCAGCCCGCTGGTCAGCAGCGTGCGTTCCAGAGGATAGGTAGCCTTACCGGTCAGGAACATCTGCTCCACGGCGTTGACCTGGGGCGAAAAGAAATTGGCGAGAGTCGTGCGCGCCGGGGGCATGGGCAGATACATCTGCGTCGAAAACGGCTCGGCCTGCTCGTCCAGGTGGGCAGCAAAGTTGAAGTCCTGCACCAGCCCGTTGAACAGAATCATTGTCGAACGCAGACCGTCGTTGTGCTCGTAGTGGTAGGCTACCGGCTCTGTCACCCGCTCTCGCATTTCATCCAGGGTGGGGAAGATGTGGTTGAAGCCTGTCCGGGCCGGGGTCAGGGTGTGGCTGCGGCTGAGCGCGGCCTCGAAAAGCTGGCGGGACCAGACCTGCGCGTGGTGGGCCTCCCAGAAGTTGTCGCCCCGGTAGGCCTGCACCCAGCGCACCCCCGTCTCGCCTCCGGCCCGTCGTTCCACCATACATTGCAGGCTTTCCAGGGCGTGGAAGTCGTAGCTGTCCACCCCGCCATAGCCGATGACCAGCGCCTCCCGCACGGGCGCGCCCAGGGGGAAATCCACCGAGGGGGTGCGCCAGGTCACGGGCAGCGAGGAGCCGGCCATCAGTGCAAAGCCCATCTCCTGGGCGGTGTCGGCCATCTCTTTGGCCCACTCCCACTTCCAGGAGAGATGCTTGTCGTTGAAGATCGGGGCTGTGCGCCCGGTCAGGCGGTAGACCGCCACAATCTGCTTGAAGAGTTCGTAGCGGGGATAGAGACGCTGGCCCTTTTCATTGCGAGGGTATTCGCCGTGTTCGCCGATGAGCAGCACGCCGTCCACGGCCAGGCTGTCCGTGCCCAGGGTCAGGGCGTCCGCCACTGTGGGGTAGATGCGCATAGAAGGGTGGCGGGCGCTACGTTCCCGGCTCAGGTCGTTATCGCCCACCTGGTCCACGTAAAGAGAGACCAGGTCCATCCGCGGGCGGTGATGGCGGTTGTCCCAGCCATAGCCTTCCAGAAAGCGGTCGATGAAGTGCTGGGCGTGGGCGTATTTGTGGACAATCGTGCAGATGAGGGCAATCTTCGGTCTGTGCGGCATAGGAGACTCCTGGGGTGGGGGGCGGGTGTTGGCTGATTGTTTGGGATATTTCTTGCGTTTGCCGAGAAGTATAGCCAATTTCGACTGCTTGGGGAAACCCGGTTTTTGGGCAGGGCCGAGTGCCGGATGTGGCGCAATTCGCCCGGTTGACGAAGTGAACGCTCACGCAGTACCATTCAGCAGGCGTAGGGGCGGGTCTGCGTGCTCGCCTGGAACAATTTGACCCCAGCAGGAAAGGAATTGGATGATGAGGCTTGGCACTGTGGGAATGTTGCCCGGCGACTTTCGTACCTTTCAACCGGCCCAGATGGAAGTCATTCGCAGCCTGGGGATGGGTGGCGCAAGAACGGCTGTTCTGGGGCCATTTCAGCGGGTTGGGGTTTTGCACCAGCCAAGAGGAATTCAGCGTCGGTCAAGGCGCATATATGATAGATGTATACAGGCTCTCGTATGTAGCCTGTATGGGCAGAGATGGGACCGGCCCTTCACTCGCTGGGATAGCGGATGACCACCAGTTTGTCGCTCCCCGACTCTGCGCCCCATACCTCACCCGGCCTGCCCAATATCTGGCGCACGGCAGCACCGGGGCTGGGCAGGGGGAAACTCTCGAAGCTCTCCGTGGCCGGGTCAAAGCGCACAAGGGCGTTGCTGGTGAAATCACTCAGCCACACTTTGTCCCGTTCGTCCACGTAAACGGCATAGGCTTTGGGTGCAGTGCCCGGCAGATCCCACTCCTTCCATGCACCGCTCTCCGGCGTGTAGACCGCCACCTGCCCGGCGTTCCACTCGCTAACCCAGACCCGGCCCAGCGAATCAGACCAGGCCCGCCGCGCGCCCTGACCGGACGTCGGCGGCTCGATGACCGTCGCCTCGCCGCTGTGGGGGTCGATGTGGCCCAGATAGCTGCCGGCCAGGGAGGTGTAGTAGACCTGACCATCGGGTGTGGCCGTGATGCCGTAGGGTCCCCGACCCCGGGGCGCGGGATAGACGGTCATTGCCCCTGTAGTTGGGTCCAGCCGTCCGTAGATGCCGCTCTGGCCTGTGAACCAGAGGATGCCAGCCTTGTCGAAGACAGCGGTGTTCAGGTTGGCATAGCCCGTGTCCGCGGGCAGGGGAAAACGCTCGACAGCCAGGCTCTCCGGCTCCACCCGCACGATGGCATTGAGACCGCTGTCCGTGACCCAGGCCGCGCCGTCCGGTCCCACAATCACCCCGTGGGGGCTGGAGCCTGGGCCCAGAGGAATCTGTTCGGTTGCGCCGGTGACCGGGTCCAGCCGTCCCAGCGCGCCCTGATGCTGGGCCGTGTACCAGACCGTGCCGTCTGGGGCCGGGGCCACGTCGTGGGGATGCGCGCCCGCGGCCACGGGATATTCCTGCACGACCGGCAGTGGCAGTGTCGCAGCAGTCGGCTCGGTTTGCGCGGCGGTTGGCGTCGGCTGCCCGGATGCTGTCTCAGTGGGCGGCGTGGCCGTGGCTGGCAGGGCTGTTGCGGTCTGGCAGGCGGCCAGCAGAACACACAACAGCCCGAGCGCCACCGAACGGCACGTATGAACAATCCGACGATATGCATTCGATACGCTGTCTGCCATTCAAGACCTCCTCTCGCTCGACAGCCCCTGCCTGATGCAGCCTATTGTACTCCAATTTTCCAATTATTGCCTATCGTAGAGCTGCGCATGCAGTCCGTCTTCCGGCAGCCTTCCGCTTCCACTTGCCCATCCGATATCGAAGGCCGTTCTGTCCACGATCTCTTCCTGAGTCGACTACCCGCCCAAAGTCAGGACCGGCGGGACATAGAACGCTTTTTGACTGTGCTGCGGCGCAGGCTGACGACGACGGCCGTGGGCGGCAATCTCCACTCGATGCTGGCCGACGCCGGGGATCGCCTGCCGCTGATCGCCTTCAAACTCTTTGCCGGGCAGCGGGGCTATACCCACAACTGGCCCTTTGCCTGGGCCGTGGAACACCAGATCGACGCTCTGGGGTTGACCGACACTTTTCGCCGCCGCGCGGCGGATGGGGCCGGGGTCGATTGGGAAGAGATCGTCATCGACCCCGAATTCTATCTGGAGAGCCTCTACCGGGTCGCGGCCGACCTGCTGCCCAATCACTTCTCCACCCCCGGCGCGGTGGAGAGCACAGTCAACGCGGTCGTGAACAGCGGCATCGACGACACCCGGCTCATCGACCGCCTGCGCCGCTGGTGCGAGGCCCGGGACGGCAGC
>JACQGT010000001.1 GCA_016199425.1 Chloroflexota bacterium | reverse complement strand
ATATGACGCTGCGCTGCCCAAACAGTATAGTAGGAAAGGTAGAATCCACCCAAAAAAACCGGAGAAAAGTAAGTGATTTGCATTCTGCCCGTTTTGGTATAGGCTATAGGGAACTCATTTCTGCGCAAATCTGCGCCATCCGCGGTTTCTGCGTTCAAAAGTGCATTTCGTTTTCAATCGTTGAGGAGATTGCCATGCGTTTGGGTGTTGTGGGGATGATGCCGCCGGACTTTCGCGCCATCAACAGCGAACATCTGGCCGGGGTGCGGGCGTTGGGGCTGAGCGGGGTGGGCTTTCACGCGCCGGGGAGAAAGCTGTTCGACGTGACCAGCCAGGAGTGCCGCCAGGTGCGGGGAGTCTTCGCCAGCGCGGGGATGGAGCTGGTGCAGTTCGGCATCGGCTACGGGGAGTGTCTCTTTGCGCCCGATCCCGCGGCGCGGGCAGAGATCGTCGGCGTCATCGGGCGGGGCATCGAAGTGGCCGCGGAGCTGGGCGCGCAGGTCTGTCTGATCCGCACGGGCAGCCTAAATCTCAAAGGCTCCTATGCGCCCGTTGCGGAAAACCACACCCGGCAGAGCTGGCAGCGGCTCATCGAAACTCTGCGCCGCATTGCCGACAAAGCAGAACAGGTGGGCCAGACAGTCGTCATCGAAACCCACCTGCTCACAATTCTCGACTCGCCGGAAGCCAACCGGGACGCCATCGCCGAAGTCGGTTCGGCCCGGCTGCGGGTGGTGATGGATTACGTCAACCACTTCCCCAGTGTGCAGCACGTCTTCCACAGCACAGATCGACTGAACCACATCTTCGATCTGATGGGGCCGATTGCCGGGGTGGGCCACTGCAAGGACATCCGCTTTGGCGATGGGCTGGTCCTCCACATCGACGAGGCCATCCCCGGCGAGGGTCTGCTCGACCTGCCCACGGCCCTGCGCCGCTGGCAGGCTCTCTACCCCAACGGCTATATGCTCCTGGAACACCTGCCCAACGAGCAGTACCCTCAGGCCGCGGCCAACACCCTACGCATCGCGGCAGAGGCGGGAGTGGAAGTGCATTGAGTTATGAGTTTTGAGTTACGAGTCGTCGTCGGTGCGTCCTAACTCATAACTCAAAACTCATAACTCGTCCCGCATCCTCAAGCAGGGACTCTTTCCGGTAATACGTCGTTAGTAGCGATATGGGTAATCAAATAGTCTTCCCCTTCGGAGTCTCTTTCAGCATCGAGGTAAGACTTAATTCCACGCGGCTGCGGGATTTCTTCGCCATCCGCCAGCATCCCCTGCAGATGAAATGCCAGGGCCGATTTCATATTCGCTATCGTCTGGACGACCGTCTTGCCTGTAGTGACACACCCCAAAACATCAGGGGAATAGGCTGAAAACCCTGTCTCACTTTTTTCGATAACAATCAAATATCTTTCCATTGCCAAAGGTTCTTACCGCGTAAAGAGCGTCCGCCGCACGTAGTCCCCGTCGTCCGAGGCCAGATAGGCCAGCAGACGAGCCACGCCGATGGGTTCGCCCAAATTGGAGGCAGCCAGCATCTCCTCGTAGGGGCGACCCTGCTTTTCGGCCGCGTCTTTGACGTTTGTCAGCTTCATCTCTGTGGCGATACCGCCAGGGCAGACGACGTTGACCCGGATGTTGCGGGAGGCCAGGTGGCTGGCCAGGGTCATGCCCAGCCCGTTGACTGCGCCTTTGCTCGTCCCATAGGCGATGGAGGAGCTGCCGCCGCTGACCCCCGCGCCGGAGGCGATGAGAATCATCACACCCCGCTGCGACCTGGCAAGCAGGGGCGTGGCATATTTTGTGCAGAGAAAAGTCCCCCGCACGTTGACTTCCATCACAAAATCGAAGGTATCCACCGGGAATTCCTCTGGCTGCAAAAAGGCGCCCAGCAGAACCCCCGCCGCACAGATGAGTACGTCCAGGTGGCCGTGGGTTTCGCCCAGTTGGGCAAAGAGCGCCTGAACGTCCGGATCCTTGCGTATGTCGAGCGCGTGGAACGTGGCCTGGCCGCCGCTCTCGCGGATGGACGCGGCCACGGCCTCGCCCTTCTCCGCCTTCACGTCCACCAGCAGGACGGTGGCACCCCGGGCCGCGCACAGCCGGGCCGTGGCCTCGCCGATGCCCTGGGCCGCGCCGGTGATGAGAATCTTCTTCCCGCGAATGTCTGCGATGGTGTCGTCCATTGGGGTTTCCTGGGGGGGGTGATTGGTTGATTGGGTTTGGAGGCATAACAAGCGGACGCAGATCAAAAGATGGAAACGAAGATCATCGCTGATCAATCCAAATCATGAAAATCTGCGTCCCCATCTTCTCCGGCTGTGCAAGTACGCAAATCCGCAAATTCTGTAATCCGTGTTCTACCCCTGCGCCAACGGCGCGACGCAGGCCGGGTCCTCGTTACGAGCGTTATTGACGTGAGTACTGACCGGTGTATAGGCCATCAATTCGGCGGGAAAGGGACGCAGCAGATGGAACAGCGGGTCGGCCTTCTGAATCTCCCGGCTGAGCCACTCGTCGTAATCTTCGGGGTGGAGAATGACCGGCATCCGGTTGTGGATGGGTGCGAGCAGTTCGTTGGGTTCGGTGGTCAGGATCGTGCAGGATTCGATGGCCGAACCCTCCCGCTCCCAGCGCTCCCATAACCCGGCAAAGCCGAAGAGTCCGCCCCCCTTCAGCCCGATCAGTTGGGGCTGCTTGCCGCCCGTCACCTTCTGCCACTCGTAGAAGCCATCCGCGGGGAGGATACAGCGCCGGTATTTGAAGGCGGCTCGGAAGGAGGGCTTCTCTGCTACGGTCTCAGAGCGGGCGTTGATCATCCGGCTGCCGATACTGGGGTCGTTGGCCCAGGAAGGGATCAGCCCCCAATTGAGAAAAGTGGCTTCCCGTCCGCTGCCTGCGTAGCTCTCCCGGATCGCCAGCACAGGCTGGGTGGGCGCAATGTTGTAGCGGGCAGCCAGGGGCGGCATCTGCTCAACCGAAAAGAGATCGGCGATCTGTTCTGGCGTCACGCGCAGGGTAAAACGACCGCACATGGGAAAGTCCTTGATTCCGGGAATGGACCAAACGATTTCCTGCCTACAGAAAGATGCCGGTCCATTCCCGGAATCAGCACCGGCCCTCATCTCCCGTTTCACACATCACGAAGCAGTCCGGGTATCTTACCGCCCACCGGTCAGAATGTCAACCTTCTCCCAGACTACGGGGTCTATTTCAAATTGGGGGCGTGATTGCTCCCCGCCGGTCCAAAAGTGAAAGTGAAATGCACCCGTTCCAAAAAATCGGAATTGACAGGCTACACCTTCTCCATTACACTGCTCATACGCTTCCCCTCGTTGCGTCTCCCACCACCCAATGCCTACCGATGACAGAACCGGTTCTGGAAATCCGTCACATCTCCAAACGTTTTGACAACACCCAGGCGCTGGACGACGTCTCTCTGTCCCTTTTTCCCGGCGAAATCCACGCGCTGTTGGGTGAGAACGGCGCGGGCAAGTCCACCCTCATCAAAATTATGACGGGTATCCACCGGCCCGATACAGGCGAAATGCTTTTGGACGGCCAGCCGGTCGCCATCCGCAATTCGGTGGACGCCCAGGCCTACGGCATCGCCGCCATCCACCAGGAGCCGATGATCTTCCCCGATCTCAACGTGGCCGAGAATATCTTCATCAGCCACCGGGATCAGGGCGCGCTGCTCAATTGGGGCAAGATGTTTCGCGAGGCCGAAGCGATCCTGGCAAAACTGGACATCCATTTGGACGTGCGCAGCCAGGCCCGGGGCTTGACGCTGGCCGCGCAGCAGGCCGTGGAGATCGCCAAAGCCATCTCCCTCAACGTGCGCGTGCTGATTATGGACGAGCCGACGGCCTCCCTCTCCGCCCACGAGGTGGAGCAGCTTTTTGCCCTGGCCCGCACCCTGCGCAATCAGGGGGTCTCCATCCTCTTTATCAGCCACCGCATGGAAGAGATCTTTTCCATTGCCGACCGGGTGACTGTCCTGCGCGATGGCAAGTGGATCTCCACTACAGCCCGGGACGCTGTGACGCCCGAAAGCGCCATTCGGGATATGGTGGGGCGGGAGATCGACGAATTCTTTGCCAAGACGAATGTCCCCCAGAGCGAACTTTTGATGCAGACGCGGGGACTGGGCCGAGAGAATGTCTTTTCCGATCTCACCTTCGACGTTCACCGGGGCGAGATTCTGGGCTTTGCCGGTCTGGTGGGGGCCCGGCGCACAGATGTGGGGCTGGCCCTCTTTGGCATCCATCCTGCGCAAAGCGGGGAGATTGTCTTTCAGGGCGAGAGGGTGCAAGTGCGCTCGCCGGAACAGGCCCTGCGCCTGGGCATTGCCTACGTCACCGAAGACCGCCGCCAGCTTGGCCTGACAATGCCCATGTCCATTGCCACCAATATCACCCTGCCCATGCTCCCCGAATATCTCAACCGGCTGGGGCTGGTGCGCCGCGAGCGGGAAGCGGCCACCGCCGAGAGCTTTCGAGAGCGTCTCTCCATCCGCACCCCGTCGGTCCATCTGGAGGCGGGCAAACTCTCTGGCGGCAATCAACAGAAGGTGATGCTGAGCAAGTGGCTCAACACCCGCCCTCAGCTTTTGATTCTGGACGAACCGACCCGGGGTATCGACGTGGGGGCCAAAGCCGAAGTCCACCACATCATCAGTGACCTGGCCACCCAGGGGCTGGGCATCATCCTCATCTCGTCGGATCTGCCGGAGGTGCTGGCGATGAGCGATCGCATCCTCGTCATGCGCGAAGGCAGGCAGATGGGTATCTTTGGCCGGGACGAGGCGACCCAGGAAACGATTCTTGGCGCGGCGATGGGCCAGTCCCAAACGTCAAAAAAATAGCCACGGATGAACACCGATGAACACGGATAGAAACGGGATTCACACGGATAAAATCTGCGTAAATCTGTAGTTTCTGCCGGGTACCCTTT
>JACQGT010000168.1 GCA_016199425.1 Chloroflexota bacterium | reverse complement strand
TGCCCGCGGTTCTGACAAGCCAGGACGGATCGGCCTTTTGGTCCACTGCCGCCGACGCGTGGCGCGAACCGGGGCGGCTCTGGCAAGTGCTGGCGATCTGGCGGCCCGCGCCGGATGTGGTTCGGCTGCAACTGGAATGGCTGCTGTTGATCGGTTTAACGGTGGCGTTTCGTCCCCTGCGTCGTCCTGTCGTGTGCGTGCTGCTTTTCGGTGGCTATCTTTTCGCTCTGATCTATGCCGTTTACGAAGCGGCCATGCGTTCCCTCTACCAGAGCGAACCGGTCTTCTACAGCCAGTTTCGTATGTTGACCGAAGGGCTGGCCTTTCTGCTTGACAATATAAATATACCCGTTTATTACTTGCCGTTGGGGCTGTTCGGCGGCGGGTTGCTCCTGGCGGCTCTGTTCATAGCTGTGCGCCTACTGACAAGTGAGAGGGTGGCGGGTGGGATCAACCGTTTTTCCCAGGCGCTGTTGGCGCTTCTCGTCGTCTTCGGTCTCGGCCAGGCCGTACGCTACCAGCACTACCTGGCCCGCCCGGAAATGGTGGTCAGCAGCCTTTTCTACAAAGTGCGGGCCAATGTGCAGACATCGCGCCAGGTCTACAAGATCGTCCGTTCGTTCGACGACGGCTACGTGCGCCGGGCCTACGATTACCGGGGACAGGCGCTGGTGACAAAGCCGAACGTCTACCTGCTCTTTGTGGAATCCTACGGTAGCGTCCTCTACAAACGGCCAGACTATCTGCGCGCGTATACAGCCCTGGCCGATGAACTGGAGGGGACGCTGGCAGCCAACGGTTGGCACGCGGCCAGCGCTCTGAGCGAATCCCCCACCTGGGGCGGCGGTTCGTGGATGTCCTACACCAGCGCTCTCTTCGGTTTGAATATCGATTCTGACCCGGAATACTCGATGCTGATGGATCGTTATCAGGTGGACGACTTCCCAGACCTGGGCGGCTTTCTGCGCACCCAGGGCTATCGTTACTACGGCCTCTCCTCCATCGCCCTGGAACTGCCCGACGAGAAGTGGAACCGCTATCTCAAGTTTTACGGCGCGGACCGCTGGCTGCGCTACCGGGACCTGAACTACGACGGCCCCAAATATGGCTGGGGACCGTCGCCACCCGATCAGTACGCGCTCAACCGCTCCCGCAACGAGATTCTGGCGGAGACGGATCAGCCCTATCTGCTCTTTACCATCACCCAGAACAGCCACTATCCCTGGGCGCCTCTGCCGCCTATTCTGGCCGATTGGAGTGAACTGAACGCAGCCGGGGACGACCCTGCACCCATCGACGCCGAGGGCATCCCCCACGAAACCCGGCGCAAGAACTATTTTGGGGCGGTGGAGTATGACCTGCGCGTGCTGGTCGATTTCATTCTGAGTGAGCCGGACCCCAACGCGCTCTTTGTGCTGGTGGGGGATCACCAGCCGCCCCGGGTCTCGCGCAAGGAGGATGGCTGGGACACGCCCATCCACATTATCAGCCAGGACAGCGCGCTGGTGGAGAATCTGGCCGAATATGGCTTTGAAGCGGGGCTGGACGTGGCGGACACCACGCCCTCTCTGCACCACGCGGGGATTCACTCGCTGCTGGCTCGTCTGCTGCTGGCCCATTACGGAGATCATACATTGGCTTTGCCTGCTTTTTTGCCCGACGGCGTGCCCTTTGTGGGCGTGCTGGCGGCCCAATCCGAGGAAGGA
Organism: Chloroflexota bacterium; assembly: GCA_016199425.1. Classification (GTDB taxonomy): domain Bacteria; phylum Chloroflexota; class Anaerolineae; order Caldilineales; family Caldilineaceae; genus JACQGT01. Next base: position 8,769 of record JACQGT010000168.1, on the reverse strand, counting down.
GATCGAACGCCATGAAACGTCTTCTGTTCCTATTGTCGGTTCTGGTTTTGCTCACCGGGTGTGGCTCCGCGACGCCCGCGGCGGTTGCTCCAGCTCCGTCCGCGCCGACGGCGACGCCGGCTGCTCCCGCGCCGGCAGCCGCAGCCGGCGGTTTCCGCACCTTTGTGGTCGTACCCGAAGAATCCATGGCTTCCTATCTGGTGAATGAGGAATTCTTTGCGGCGGCGCTGACCAAATACAACATTGCCGCCGGCCAGAAGGTGACTGTGGGCAGCACCCACCAGGTGGCCGGTACGCTGGCGCTGGACCTGAACGCCGCGCAGCCCTTGGGTCCCAGTCGCTTTACGGTCGATCTGCCCTCGCTCACCAGCGACCAATCCTTGCGCGACGGCTGGATTCGGGATAACGCGCTGGAGTCGAACAAATATCCGGAGGCTGTCTTTGTGGCTTCTGCTATTGAGGGCGCTCCCACCGACTACAGCGAAGGGCAAGAAGTTCAATTTCAGATGGTGGGCGAACTGACGGTGCGTTCGGTCAGCCTGCCCGTCACCTTTGACGTGACGGCTACCCTCAGCGGCGACACCATCCGGGGCGTGGCCGAGGCCAAAGTTAAAATGAGCGATTTTGGCATCACACCGCCCAACTTTGTCAATACGCTGGTTGTGACCGATCTCTTTACGATTCGTATCGAACTGACGGCAAAGGAATAGTCCGATTCCGGGAATCGGGCTGGGCAGCCATCAATCGATAAAGATCCAGGGAAAATTTTTACCTGTAGAACTATAGAACGCGGAGTGGATAGTTCGATGGCGGCCACCCAACAATCTTTCGCAATACCGACCAATCGCTTTCCTCTGGACAATCCTGGCGATAGCTCTGCGCGCGGCCGCCAACGCCGGGTGGCCGCGCGGGCCAAGTCGCTGGCGGTTGGCTTTGCCCGCTACCGGCCGGCCGCGTCGATCCCCCGCGCCCTGGCCGAGCCGAGCTATCTGTGCGACGAGAGCCACAATACCGCTCGGCCCCTGCTGGAACGCTTCCGCATTCTGGGGCTGATGGCGACCAGCCTGGATCAGTTTTGTGTGGATCAGGCTGGGGGGGCTGACGATCTGGACGAAGTTTCTGAACAGCCCTCGCTTTATTCGGCAGAGTTTCTGGAGGCGGTCTCAGTATTGCTCCAGCGCGCCGCCCGGCTGCTGCGCACGGATCTGCTGCCAGCGTTGGCCCAGGAGCGTGGCGCGCTCATGCGCCAGCCCGCCACCCTGACGCGTGAGCAGCGGGTCTGGCTACGCGCTTTCTTCCAGGCCCAGATATTTCCTCTCCTCACCCCACTGGCTATCGATCCGGGCCATCCCTTCCCCTTCATCAGCAGCTACAGCCTGAACTTTCTGGTGCAGTTGCGCGGGCTGCAGACGGGGACAGCTACCTCTACGCTCAATTATGCCCGCATCAAAGTGCCCCGTCTGTTGAGCCGCTTTGTCGAAGCACCCTGGCCCGAAATCGCAGATGGGTACAATGAACGCAGTTTTTTGTGGAGTGAGGAGATTGTGCGCTTCTTCCTGCCGGAGCTATTTCCTGGCCTGTCGGTGGAGAACGCCTATCTCTTCCGGGTGCTGCGTCCAGTGCCCACGCTTTCCCTGGATGCCGATCTCTTTGATCCCCAGCCGGTGCTGCACCATCGCCACCTTCTCTCTTCGGTGGTGCGGTTGGACGTGGAGGCGGATATGCCAGGGCCGATGCTTACATGGCTGGCGAATCATCTGGGCGCGCCGGTCAACAGCGTCTACCGGATCGACGGCCACATGGCCCTTTTCCAGTTGACCGACCTGATCAATCTGGTGGAGGGCAGCGAGGCAGTGCGCGCGTTGATTTGAAGGCGATTGGGGATTGGCGATTGGGGACTGGGAGGGGGCATTTCACTGGGGTGTGTTCAAAATTAGTTGGACTGAGGAATGAGCACGCCCACGTGCGGCTTGGATCGGCACAAGGGCGTGCCTGACTCCTCTAACTCATTTTGAACACGCCTATTTCGCTTTTGGGGTGGCACTCCCTCCCGGAAGGTTGGGTAGTTATTTTTTGACGACTCCATACGGGTCTGGTATTATTGCCTTTAGCAAATCTAACAGGAGGTTTGACAGTGTGATTAATCAGTCAAATGGCACCAAAGCAACTTCCCAAGCCCTATTGTCTGGCCCGCGTCTGCTTCACGGGTTGACACTGCGCGGGCTGCTTTCTTTTGGCCCGGAGACAGCCCCATTGGACCTGGGCGCTCTGAATGTTCTTATCGGTCCAAATGGTTCTGGTAAATCGAACTTGTTGGAGGCCATTGCGCTTTTGCGGGCTACACCCAATCGCGGCTCCCCCAACGATCTGCGCACGGTCATTGCGCGTGGGGGTGGGATAGGCGAATGGATTTGGAAAGGCAATCCCGAAGGCGTGGGCACGATTGACGTTATCGTACACAATCCCCACGGGCAGCAGCCCCTCCGCCATCTGTTGTCCTTCCGCTCCGAGCAGCAGAGTTTTCGGCTGGACGATGAACGAATTGAAAATGAGCATCCCTATGCTGGGCAGGCAATACCTTACTTCTATTATCGCTATCAGCAGGGGCAACCCATTATTGCGCTCAAAGACGCGGAGAGAAGACTGGCGCGTGAGAGTGTTGATTCAGACGTATCCATTTTGGCGCAACGCCGTGACCCGGAGACCTATCCGGTCATCACAGAGTTGGCCGCGGCCTATGACAGCATCAGCCTCTACCGTGAATGGGCATTTGGCCGCAACACTGTCTTCCGCGAGCCGCAGAAAGCCGACCTGCGCACCGACCGATTGGAAGAAGATTTTTCCAATCTGGGGCTGTTTCTGAATCGCTTGCGCCGCCACCCCAAAGCCAAAAGCGCCCTGCTCAACGCGTTGCAGGACCTTTACGAGGGATTGACCGATTTTGATGTGAGTGTGGAGGGTGGCACGGTGCAGGTCTTCTTTACCGAAGGCGACTATACGATTCCTGCCACCCGGCTTTCGGATGGCACTCTGCGCTATCTGTGCCTGCTCGCCATTCTCTGCGATCCCGATCCGCCGCCTCTCATTGGCATTGAAGAGCCAGAGTTGGGTTTGCATCCCGATATTTTACCCAAACTGGCCGATTTGCTCATCCAAGCCTCTGAACGCACCCAACTGATTGTCACAACCCATTCCGAGGTGTTGGTGGACGCGCTCACCGAATATCCCGAAACTGTTGTCGTTTGTGAAAAACACGCCGGGCAAACCATCATGCACCGTCTCGACCCGCAAGCGTTGGCGCATTGGCTGGAAAGCTACCGGCTCGGTGAACTGTGGACGAGCGGCGAATTGGGAGGCGTGCGATGGGGCGCGTGACTATTTACGTGGAAGGCGGCGGGGACAGTAGCGAACAACGCAGCCGTTGCCGCGACGGGTTTGAGAAATTACTCAAACAAGCCGGCTTCGAGGGACGCATGCCGCGCATTGTGGCTGGTGGCGGACGAAATGCTACCTTCGACAAATTCGAAACAGCCCTGCAAGATACTGACAAGATCGCCATTTTGTTGGTGGACAGCGAAGACCCAGTGACGCAGACTCCTTGGGCGCATCTACAGATGCGAGACGGCTGGGAACGCCCGGCAATCGCCGTTGATGACCAGGCGCAGTTTATGGTTACTTGTATGGAAACGTGGGTGATGACTGATCGCGCCGCGTTGCGCGAGTTTTTTGGAGCTAACCTGAATGAGGGGGCGCTTCTCCCGCTGAATGATTTGGAACAACGCCCTCGCAAGCAGATGCAAGAGGCGTTGACGCAAGCCACGCGCCCTTGTGGACGTGGCCGACAATATCAAAAGGGCAAACGCTCATTCCAGGTTTTGGCTATTCTCAATCCAGCAACTCTGCGCCAGCATTTGCCCAATTTCCAGCGGTTGGTTGAAACTCTCAACGGCTATCTCACTTGAACCAATCCCCAATCCCCAATCCCCTATTTTGACACGCGCCTGCGCCTGTGCTAGGATGCGGCCATACAAAAATAGCCAATGGCGACGACGAAAGCCAGGGCGCGCAGGGGTCTTCTTGCAGAGAGTTGCCGGTGGGTGCGAGGCAATGGGAGACGGGCGTGTCAGCACTTTCCGAGCTACCGGCAGGCAATGGCCGGGCGGGTCGTCCCGTTACAGACAGCACGAGGCAGTCGGGCCAGTTAATCGGATCCGCTGCAAACTCAGGTGGCACCACGAATTCCCTTCGTCCTGTATTTTGGACGGAGGGTTTTTTGATTGGCGAGTGAGAAGAAAATGAATATTGAATGTTGAATATCGAATAGTGAATTGTGAATGGACGGGATGACCGTCCGCAACCTGCAACTTGCCACTTGCAGCGGTGAGTCCGGAATTTGGAGTATAAGGAGCAAAACGATGCTAGACATCAAGTGGATGCGTGAGAACCGGGACGCGCTGGCAGAAGCCATGCACAAATTGAACGATTACACCGCTCCGTGGGAGCAGGCGTTGGCCCTGGATGAGCGCCGCCGGGAGATTCTGACCCGTGTGGAGGCTCTGCGCGCCGAGCGCAACAGCGGATCGAAGGAGATCGGCCTGCTCTTTCGGGAGAAGAAGACAGCCGAGGCCAACGCACTGAAGGAGCGTATGGGCAGCATCGGCGATGAGATCGACGCCTTGGACGCAGAGCTGCACACTGTCGATGCAGATTTTGAGGACGCGATGTTGCGTATTCCCAATATCCCGGAGCCGGATGTGCCGGTGGCGGAGGATGAGTCGGGCAATCAGGTGGTGAAGGGTTGGGGGACGCCGCGCAGCTTCGACTTCACGCCCAAAGCCCACTGGGACCTGGCCGAGGCGCTGGATGTGATCGACTTTGAGCGGGGCGTCAAAATTGCGGGCAGCCGCTTTTACGTGCTGAAAGGGCCGGTGGCCCGGCTACAACGGGCGCTGATCAACTGGTTTTTGGATGTGCATACGACGGAACACGGCTACACGGAGGTCTACCCACCCTTCCTGGTGCGCACGTCGTCGATGCTGGGCACGGGCAATCTGCCCAAATTCGGTGACGTTCTCTACCGGGACGCGGAGGAGGACTACTGGCTGATCCCCACCGCCGAAGTGCCGGTAACGAATCTGCACCGGGACGAGATTCTGGACGCGGGCACGCTCCCCCGCTATTACGTCGCCAACACCCCCTGCTTCCGCCGCGAAAAGGTGTCGGCGGGCAAGGATGTGCGGGGCATCAAACGGGTGCACCAGTTCCAGAAGGTGGAAATGGTGAAGTTCGTCGAACCCCAGCACGGGCGGGAGGAGTTGGAGCGGTTGACCCGGAATGCGGAGGAACTGGCCGAGCGGCTGGGGCTGCCCTATCGCCGGGTCGCCATCGCCACCGGCGACCTCTCGTTCGTGGCCGCCATCAAATACGATATCGAACTCTGGGCTGGGGGCTGTCAGGAGTGGCTGGAAGTCAGCTCGTGCGCGCTCTTCCGGGACTTCCAGGCCCGGCGCGCCAACATCCGCTACCGCCCGGAAGGGGGCAAAGGCACGGAATTTGTCTATACCCTCAACGGGTCGGGGCTGGCCCTGCCCCGGGTGATCATCGCCATTCTGGAAAACTACCAGCAGGCCGATGGCTCGGTGGTCATCCCTGATGTGCTGCGGCCCTATATGGGTGGGCTGACTGTGATTGCGTAGGGCGGAATGCCGTTTCGTAGGGCGGACTGTTAGTCCGTCTGCGGGGCGGAATGCCGTTTCGTAGGGCGGACTGACAGTCCGCCCTACAAACTGTGCCAAGGTACCCGCGCTTACTGATAGTTTGTGTGGAAGTTGGGAAGATAGAACGGAGTTTACGCAGGGGCTGGGAACGGTTCCTGCGTTTTTTTCTGCCCTTTTTGCTCAAGCTGTGGGGAAACCTATGAAAGATCTCGTGCTGCGCCAACACAAAGACCACGCCCTGGAACCCCTGGCGCGCAATCTTTTTGGCTCGGTGTCACCGAGTCTCATCTCGATTGTCGCGCTCATCCCCGGTCTGCTTTCCGCTGCCGCCATTGTCCAGGGTGAGCTGGGCTGGGGTATCGGCTTCTGGTTTCTCAATCGGCTGCTGGATGGATTGGATGGCGTCGTAGCCCGGACCCACGACAAGCAGAGCGACTTCGGCGGCTATCTCGACCTGCTCCTCGATTTTGTGATTTATCTGGCGATCCCCATCGCCTTTGTGGTGGCCGCGCCGACACGGGCCCACATCTGGGCGCTCATCGCATTGCTTGCTTCCTATCAGATCAACAGCCTTTCGTGGACGCTGCTCTCTTCCCTGTTGGAGAAGCGGCAAGCGGCGTTCAAGAGTCGGCTGACATCCATTGAAATGCCCGCCGGTCTGATCGAAGGCGCGGAGACGGTCCTCTTTTACACCCTTTTCTTTCTGCTGCCCGCCTACGTTCCCTGGCTTTTTGGGGTGATGGCGGCTCTCGTCTTTGTCACCGCCGGCCAGCGGGTACGCTGGGCGTGGCGGTATTTGGAGTAGAGATTGGCGAACGGCGATCTGCGACCAGCGAACTGTGACGCAGCGAAATGACAACCCAGTCGCCAATCGCCAATCGCCTGCACAGGAGAACCGAATGAATACGATAGATATACAACGGCCCCGACGAACACTTTTCGACTTCCTCTGGCAACACGGGACAAAGTTTAGCGCGGGGCTATTCTGGCTGGCACTGCTGGGTGGCTACGGGTGGTATATGCGTGCGACGGGGCTGTCGGCCCAGGCAGCGGCGCTGCAACTGCGTGACTTCCTGGCGGGGAGTGGGTGGGGACCGCTGCTCTACGTTGTGCTCTATACCGTCCGCCCGCTGATCTTCTTCCCGTCCACAGTGATGACCGCCATCAGCGGCTATCTCTACGGCCCGGCGCTGGGGACGGTCTACGCGCTGATCGGCGGCAATCTGTCGGGGACGCTGGCCTATTTTGTGGGCCGCTTCTTCGGCGGCGATCTCTTCGCCGAGGAGGATGCCGATGCCAACGGCTTTGTGGCCCGCCACGCGGCCAATCTGCGCCGCAACGGCTTTGAGGCGGTGCTGGTCATGCGCCTGATCTATCTGCCCTACGATCTGGTCAACTATCTGTGCGGCTTCGTGCGCGTGCCCTGGCTGCAATACGCCACGGCCACGCTGCTCGGCGTGCTACCCGGCTCGCTGACATTTGTCCTCATCGGCTCGGTTTTCACCTCCGAGTCGACCAGCCAGCGCTGGCTGCTGGCGGGCTTTTCGTTGGGTATGCTGCTGCTGGGGCTGGGGTTGTCCCGCTGGCTGAAGAAGAGGTAGATATTCACTTTTCCGCCAACGGCCAACGCGCCTGATTTGACAGCCCGCCCTGTCAACGGTATACTTCTCCAGTCAGTGGATGCGCGGTCTTTCGGCTTGGAGGGATGGCCGAGTGGACGATGGCGGTTGTCTTGAAAACAACTGTGGCAGCGATGTCACCGGGGGTTCGAATCCCTCTCCCTCCGCCAGCACGCATCCAACAAGAAAACTTGGGGAGGTCGCATAGCCCGGTCGAGTGCGCCCGCCTGCTAAGTGGGTAGGGGTAGCAATATCCCTCGAGGGTTCAAATCCCTCCCTCCCCGCCATATATGCGCCCGTAGCTCAGTGGATAGAGCATTAGCTTGCGGAGCTAAGGGTCGTAGGTTCAAATCCTACCGGGCGTACACACAACAGAAGCTCCCAGTCGTTTAACGACTGGGAGCTTCTGTTGTTGCGCTCTTTGCGCTTTGACTTGTAGCGCCCGATGAGAAAAATGGCGCAACAACCCGACTTTCGGGTATAGTGGATGGCTGGAATCCCCAATCGATTCTCGCAAAGGCAACACCCTATGGCAAACAGCCCGCAACACCCACTGCTCATCGGTTTGACCACCAGACACGGCAACACCGAATGGGTGGCAAAGAACTCCCACAACTATCTGGCGATGCTGCGGGAGTTGGGCGCGACACCCGTTCTCCTCTCGCCGGACGAACCGGTACATCTCCCCGGCGGTACGACTTTTCATCCCAACGCCCAGGGCCGCCTGCCTGTGGCCGTGCTGGACCATCTGGACGGGCTGATCCTTTCCGGCGGCGGCGATGTCCACCCCCGCTACTTCGGCGCAGAGTTGGCCGGGGCTGATCCCAAGTCGATCTCCGAAGCCAGAGACGAACTGGAGTTGGCCCTCTCCCGTCAGGCGCTGACCCAAGATATGCCCATCTTTGGCATCTGCCGGGGTTGCCAGGTATTGAACGTGGCTGCGGGCGGCGGGATGGTGCAGGACTTCCCCAACCACCGCTCGTCCACCGAGAACCCGGTGCTGCACGACGTGGCCCTGCTTGCGGGCAGCCATCTGGCCCAAACCATCGGCAGCCTCTCCCTGGCCGTCAACACCTACCACCACCAGGGCGTAGACATCCCCACCCTGGCGCCGGGGATGCGTGTCGCCGCACTCTCCACCCCACCGGACGACTGGCTCGTCGAAGCCTTCGAGAGTCCTGTCCACCGCTGGGTGGTGGGCGTCCAATGGCATCCCGAACGCATCTTCGAGTTGCCCGACACGCACCGGCGGCTGTGGGAGAGTTTTATTGGCGCGTGTGGGGAGAGGAGAAAGGCGAATAGAGAATAGCGAATGGCGAATAGCGAATGGCGAATGGGTTGCGTAACGCCCGATCCTTGCCACCTGCCACTTTCTATAGTTTTTCAGATAAAGATTTGCACTGTAGGGGCGCTTGCTTGCTGCGCCCGTCTCC
>JACQGT010000185.1 GCA_016199425.1 Chloroflexota bacterium | reverse complement strand
TCCTCGTCCTCCATCCGGTCCATCAACCCCAGCCAGGGGGCAACCTTCACCTTTGGCCCGTCGGGGTTTTCTTCGGCGTCCCGGTTCTTCCAGAACTGGACGACTTTTTGAATCTCGCCATCCGAGACCCAACAGCCCTGCACCCGGGCCAGTTTGGCCGCGTCCGGGCGCATAAAGAGCATATCGCCCCGCCCCAGCAGCCGCTCCGCGCCCGGCGTGTCCAGAATCACCCGACTGTCGATCTGGCTGGTGACGGCAAAGGCGATGCGGGTGGGGAAGTTGGCTTTGATCAGCCCCGTCACCACATCCACCGACGGGCGCTGAGTGGCCAGGATCAGATGGATGCCCACAGCCCGGGACATCTGGGCCAGACGCACCAGTTGGCGCTCGATCTCCTCCGGCGCGGTCATCATCAGATCGGCCAACTCGTCCACCACCAGCACCAGATAGGGCAGGGGCTGCCCCCTCCCCTGGGACGGGGGAGGGTCGGGGTGGGGGTGCTTCTCCCCTCCCCCATACTGGGGGAGGGGTTGGGGGTGTTTGGCCACCAGTTCGTTGTAGGCGGCGATGTTGCGGACTTTCGTCTCCCGGAAGAGCTGGTAGCGGTCGTCCATCTGCAGGAGCAGCCAGGCCAGCGCGCCCGTCACCTGCTCCACATCGGTGATGGCGTTGCCAATCAAATGGGGGATGCCGTTGTAGCCGGGCAACTCCACCATTTTGGGATCCACCATCACAAAACGCAGGCTCTCCGGGCCGTGGTGCATGAGCAGGCTGATGACAATGGCGTTGATGCAGACCGACTTGCCCGAACCGGTGGAACCGGCGATGAGCAGATGGGGGGCGCGGGTCAGGTCGCTGATGACCGGCGCGCCGGCCGTGTCGCGGCCCAACGCCAGGGGCAGCGCGCCGCCCCGGCTGTGCATGGCCTGGCTTTCCAGAATGCCCCGCATCCCCACATCCACTTTGGTGGAGTTGGGCACTTCGATGCCCACGTAAGGATAGCCGGGCACGGGGGCTTCGATGCGCACGGCGGGCGCGGCCAGGGCCAGGGCCAGGTCGTCGGCCAGGCTGACGATGCGGCTGACCCGCACTTTGCGTTGTTGTCCGCCGCGCACAATGTAGAGTGGCTTGACGCCGAATTGGGTGACAGTCGGCCCGCTCTCCACATTGACCACCTGCACGGGGATGTCGAAATCGGCCAGGGTCTCTTCGATGAGCCTGCCAACCTCCGCCGTGTCCCGGCTGCCGTATTGACCTCCGTCCGCGGTCAGAAAGTCCGTGGGAGGGAGATTGCCTGCCGACCGCACGGGCTGGAGTTTGTTCTGGCCGGTCGTCGGGGCAGGCCGTTTGCCGGTTTCCGGGCGTTTGGGGCGCTCGGCGGCGGGGGCGGCGGGCATAGGCGGCAGGGGTTCCTGAACCGGCTTTGGGCTGGGCGTGGCAGAGCGTTTCTGGGCCGGGTCTTTGGGCAGCGGCGGGCGTCTCTCTGCCAGAGACGGGCTGGGCGTGTTGGGTTGTCTGATCCCGAAGTATGCGAGCAGGCCGCGGGGTGTCAGCCAGCGTTGCGCATAGCCAACCGCGTAGATCAGGGGCGTGTGGCGGATGAGCAGATAGAGGCCCAGACCGGCCAGCAACAGCGCGACCAGTCCCGCGGGCCAGCGGCCCAGCAGAGAGACGAGCAGGCTGCCCACTCCCCAGCCCAGCAGCCCGCCGCTGCTCCCATCCACCGGGGGCACCCAATCGACGACTGGGTTTTCTTGTACAAAGGCAAACCCAGTCAAGCCCAAGAAAAGTAATTCTCCGCCGACAATCGCCTGGGGATTCCAATAGCCCGCCCGTTCGCCCAGCATCAACACCGCGCCGAGCAGGAGCAGGCCGCCGATGGCCAGGGGCGCAACGCCGCCCAGCATCCGGTCGATCCAGACTGTGCCTTCCGTCGTCGCCAGGAGGGTAACGCCAAAATAGCCACCCAGCAGGAAGAAAAACAATCCCAGCGCTTCGCTGCTGATATTGGCGCGCAGTTCGGCAAGCAGGCTGCTCAGATCGGCTGTCGGTTTGTCCGTGCGTCGCGGGCGACGAGACTTCGCCATCGGTGGAGGGTCCTCTATTGTGAAAAGTTTTTTAGCCACGGATGTGTTCATCTGTGGCTATTCTTCAAGCCGTCAGTTGAGCCGCCTGTCCCGATTGCTTGCGGTCTCCGGCTTCTGTTCGCCGGTGGAGTCGGGCCCGGGCGGGCTGATGAGCGCTTCCCAGTCGATCTGCTCCATCTCCGTCAGCACCCGGGCCACCTGACCGATGGCAACCCGCTGCTTGCGGTAGAGGTCGCTCTCGCTCATGGCCAGCCGTTCGGCAATCTCCCGCACTTTGCGCCCCTGGATAAAGCGCATCTCCAGAATGTTGTAGAGCAACCATTCGGGGGTGCTCAAATCCTGTTTGCCGTCCGGACGCAGATTTTCGATGGCCCGGCCCAGGACCAGGCGCAACGCTCTGGTCGGGTTGTCGTCGGCATCTTCAATGGCCTGGTTGACCACTCGCAATTGGAAGAGCGGGCTGTGGCTCAACTTCGGGCCGCCCCAATAGTGGGTGAGCGCATCTTTGACCCAACTCTCAAACTCCGGGTTGTAGACCGGGCTAGGCTCCAGCATCTCCGCGGGCGGGCTGTCCGTGTCGGCCGCGGCATAGGGCACAACGCCTCGGATCCGCTGGATGCGGTCGATGCCGGGAATGATGCGGCGCAGGGCGACAAAGACCTGTTTTTGCAGCTTGCGGTCCATCAGCGCCAGACCGATGCGGTCGATCATCTGGTCCAGCACCACCTGTTCGTCGTTGGTAAAGAGCGCGGCCTGGCTGCGCGCCTGGACACCCAGAATGCCCAGAACGGTCTCCCTACCGCTCTCCTCTCCGCTTTCCACCAGCGGCCAGACCCAATAGCCGGCGTGGTAGATGGGGCGGAAATGTTGGATGGTGGGCGCGTTCGCCTCGCGGGGGGTGACGGCCCGGCGGGCCACACCGTTGGGCATCCGGGCGCGCACCGCGCTGTTGAGGGTGTCGCTCCAGTCATGCACGGCAAGAATCGCTTCCCGTGTCCCGGCTGACCCGACCACCGCCTCCAGAATCAGATCCGGGCCGACGGTGGCGGCGGCAAAACCGGCGGGCACCCGCAGCAGTTCACACAGGCTGGTCAGGTGGTTTTCCAAGAACTGGCGCAGATCGCTGGTGGTGAGCAGGCGGCGATCCAACTCCCGCAACCAGGCGATCTCCTCCCGGTCTTCCCGGTAGATGGCCCGATCCACCAGGGATTTGGTCACGCTCAGGATCAACTGACTGGTGATAATCACGCCGGTAATGACGCTGAAGAGGACAATATCTCTGGGCAGCCCCAGAATTCGCTCGACCGTAGGTAAAGTTTGTACCGCCAGAATCACCAGAATGGCGACGATTGGCCCCCGGGTGAAGAAGCGGATGAGCCGGTAGCGCACCACCCGGTCCGGTGTCAAGACGCCGAAATAGGCGACCGTATAGGCCATCACCACCAGCATTGCCGCCACAAAGCCATTGCCCACAATCGAAAGCAGGAAGATGGGCGTGGAGAAGGTAGCCCCGGCCGTGTGGCGTCCCAACGCGATGAGATAGGGGAAAGTGCCGATGCCAGGGGCCATAAAGCCCAGGAGCAGGTAGGTCAAGCGCTGGCGGCTTTCCGGTGTCAGACAGCGGCGGCGGGCCAGGCGGATGTTTTGCAGGGAGAGCAGGGCGATCAGCGCAAAGAAGGTGGCAAAGGGCCAGAAGAGCGGCCCCGCGTCCAGATAGCTGATAGGCGGTTCGTAGTTGACCTGGCTGACCAGCAGACTGGTGAAGAGGGCGAAGAAGGCGCTGATGCCTGAAATCACCCCGCTGATCAGACTCACCCAGCGCCGCCGCTCGGTGCGGTAGTTGGTGGTACGCAGCACTGCGTTGGAAAAGGTATGATAGGCGTAGGGCAGCAGGGCGATGCCCAGCCACTGAAAACGCAGCCAGCGGCCAGCCGAACCAGGCGAAATGACCCGGGCCAATGCCACATCGGCAGAGTAGACAATCATCACCAGTCCCAGCAGAAAGGCGAAACGCCGAGCCACCGGATTGCGAAAATTATAGGTGAGCGTATAGGCCAGCAGGGAGAAGGCCAGAATGACAACAGTCGATGAGATCAGGACGTTCGCAAAGATGAGAAGGTCCTGCAGAGAGAGAGAAAGTGGTTCCATACAGAGTTTTTCCGTAGGGGTTTGCGTGCGCCAAAGGGCGTTCGCACTGGCGGCAGATTCTGCGCACGCAAACCCCTACAAAGTCCATTCAATCGATTCGTTGACGACAATCCACGTCTTGCGCCGTTTCTCCAGGTGCAGTACAAAACTGCCCCCGGCAGTCGCTGTGCGTTGGATGCGCAGATGCACAGTCGCATCCTCCACTGTGGCAAAGTCCACTACATCCATCTCCACCAGCGGCCCGTCCGCATCCCGGATCTCCTGGCCCTCGTCCAGCCAGATGGTGGGGCCGTCGAAGCCCAGTTCGCCGATCTGCTCGGCGGGGTGGCGGTGCAGGCGCAGCTGGGCCGGTGTTCCATCCGCTGCCGGTTCCAGATAACGGCGCTGGCCCAATTTGTGGATCAGCACTGTGCGCCGGATGCGCAGGGAATCCGGTTCTGCCGTGTCGGTGGACTGGTAGTAGCGGGCCAGGACGTGAATCGGGCCAAAGGCATTCTGGCGGCTGAGCAAGCGCAACAATTCCTCGCGGATGGCGCTCCACTGAAAGCGCCAACTGGTCGTCGTCATCTGATCGCCAAATTCCAGCAGTTCCAGCGTGGCTTCGCCGCCCAGCCGGTTGAGAATCGATTGGGGTGTCAGATGGGCCGGGTCCTGCTTCAGCCGGAAGAGAAGCGTCTCTGGCGTGGCCTCCACCGCGTCCAGCTTTGCGAAAGAATAGCGGGTACTCAACGAGAAATAGACAGCCATCAACACAGCACCCACCAGCAACAGTACAAGCGTCCACGCGATGGGGTCCATGGAATCGGCAATCCGTTGCAGGGATGGAAAGCCGTCCAGACCCCAACTTTGCAAAATACGTTCCAGCAGCGACGGCTCGGTCATAGGCGGCAAATGGCTCTGCGAACAGTAGAGATGCTCTCTGCCATTGTACCACAAGCGCGAGGGGTGAAGGGTAAAACTGCTTTGTTACCAGAGGATCGGAGTGTGTAGTTATCGGTAAGCAGTAATCAGTTCCTCATGTGCGGGTGTACGCCACGGTGGATGAAAATCCGTGTGAATCCGTGAGCATCCGTGTCCTTTTTTCAGGGCAGTGGCTTCACGCCGCTACTGATTACTGTTTACTGCTCACTGGACTCAGCCAGGCCAGCATCCCAAACAGCCCACACGCGCCCTTCTCCGCCCGGTGGCTGAAGAAGTCGCCGGTATTCCGGGCTGTGTCGATCCCGGCGATTTCGATCTGTTCCGGCGGTACGCCCGCCTCGACCAGTTGAGCCGCGTTGGCCTGCCATAGGTCAAAGTACGGGTTGGCGTCAGGGCCATTGGGAAAGGTGAAAAAACGATCCGGGCCGGGCAGCCTGGCCTGGGCCATACGGTAGACTTCCTCGCCCACTTCGTAGCTGGCGGGGCCGATGCTGGGGCCGATGCCTACCAGCACATCCGCCGGGTCGGTGTCGTAGGCCGCCTGCATCGCCCACAGCGTAGCCGCGCCCGCGCCGTTGACCGTTCCCCGCCAGCCGGCGTGACAGACGCCCAGGCTATGCTGGCGTTTGTCGTAGAGGAGAATGGGCGCGCAGTCGGCAAAGACGAGGAAAAGGGGCAGCTCCAGCGCGTCGGTGATGAGCGCGTCCGTAGCCGTCTGGCGGCTGCCCGCGTCGTCCCACTCCACCTTCGCCACTGCCGTCCCGTGGATTTGGTGGCAGCGCACAGGCTGGGCCGGGTCCACTCTCACCGCTTCACAGAAACGGGCAAAGTTGGCCGTCACCCGCGCCGGCTCATCGCCCCGGCTCACGCTGAAATTGAGGGAAGCCCACGGCGCGGGGGAGACGCCGCCGTGACGGGTGCTGACGTGCGCGGCCACGGGCAGGGCATTCAGACTGTCAAAGGCGTAGGTGACGACGCCGTTTTCGTGGTGGATGGGGTGCATTGGATAATTTTTAGCGTAGTCACGTCAGATCGGGGCCGATCTACTTTCGCTTGTGAAGGCGCTTGGCGACCTGTTTATCCAGTTGTTCCAAGTCGCGTTCCGCATCATCAGTTATTTCAACGCGAACCATTGGCTAATCCAATTCTAACCGCTGAGCGACATCATCCAGTGATTTGCCACGCTTGCCAGTCGCGTATTCCCTGCGTTGGCGCTCAATGCTGGCGATGATCTCGGTGCGTAATTCCAGACCGGCATCGGGATCGCCGATCCATTCGGCAATCTTTCGGTCAATCAGCGTTTCCATCATCGTTTGCAGTTCATCTGTTGTCATGTCCGCAACTTTGGTTTGGGTTGTGCGCGGTCTCTTGTGTTTCAGTGTGTTTGCCATACGCCGTACATCTCCTCTTACGTTATCGCTGACCAATACACTCTTCGCCGCAGTATACCACAATTCCGAGAGTTCGCAGGTTACGATTTCGTATATTCAAAAGTTTCAATCCGCCCACTGGAAGGGCTGCGGAGAAAGCGGTATTGACTGCACGCGCCAATTAGCTTTGGCCTTCAACAGTGGAAATGACAAACGAACCCGAAATGCCTCTCCCAATGTAGGCGCATTGCGCCCTGCAAGCCAAATCGTGTCGTCTACACTTGGGTTGTAAATCTCCTGCAAAAGTCCATTGGGCAAAGCAGCGACGGTAATGCTGTCCAGCGTGTTCATCTGTGGGGCGGTTTCGGTGTAATTGTACTTCACAAAAATTGTGGTGGTAATGTACTCTTCGTCGCGTAGCCGCAGTATAGTTGGTAGGCTTCCGGCAATTTCGAGGGATTCGTCAAAGCGAGTCTGCCTGACGGTCATGGAAAACTGCGATGTTTGCAGGGTTGCTGTCCGCTGACCGCTGGTCTTCTCGGCTTTGGAATCCACAAAGAGCGCCTGTTTGACTGCGTATTCGGGATGGAAGATGTAGCGCGCCTGTTTGTAATCTATTTTGCCAAACAAGCGCCGGTCAATGCGCGACATTCCCATCCTGTCCAAAGCCTCGCGGGTGATATCCTCGCCAATATCGGCCACGAGATCGCTCTCTTCCCGGAAAATCACTGTTGCGGTTGCTCGATAATCGTAAATCGCTTGCACAACCATACGTAGCGATGCTTTCTCAATTTGTTCGAGTCGTTCCAGATCGCTACGGAGTGAGTCAGGCTCAATAAGCATTGAAATACCTTCCGCTCGATGTCGTTTGGATTTCAGACTTTCTCTGTGTCGATTTCGGTTTGATACTCGGAGTGTGACTCAAGCAGTTTTTGAGTCTGTCTCTCAGTTGTCCGACGCGCTAGTTTTACGTATTCCGGGTCTAATTCTATCCCAACAAAGCGCCGACCCTCCCGGATAGCTGCGGCCGCGGTTGTTCCGCTGCCCATAAAGCAATCGAGTACAACATCGCCCGGATCGGTCAGCAGCCGGATAGCTCTGGACGGAAGCTCGATAGGGAATTTGGCTTCGTGATCGTCATTCGTCCGCACCGAAGGAAAAGCCCAGACGCCCCGCGACCCCCACTCCTTCCACTCCTCCGCCGAAAGACGGTTGCGGTCGATTTTTGTGATTCCCGGTTTCCAGAAGATGTACAGATATTCAAACTCATCCACCGCCCGGTAGGAAAGGCTGGCCCAGCGCGAGTTTTCCCAGGCTGGATCCTTCACCCAAACACGCCGGTCGTAGGTATAGAAACCGGCATCCAACGCCCATTGCTCGACCAACCCCCCGACGATTTTCACCCGGGTCTGCGCTTCGGACTTGCCGCCGCGGATATTATTCCCATTCAAGCGCCGGTCAACCGTCTGCTCGCTGCATCCCAGCAGTTTGGCAAGCTGGTAGCGGTTGTAGTCTGGGTGGCGTTCCATCGCGCGCAGAACGTCTTCCCGGCTGATGGAAGAACGCTTGCGCCCCACCACATCCGCCTGGATGCGCGGCATTTCCGGGTCACGAAAGACCAGAATATCGGCAATGTTGATAGCCAAAAATCCACCCGGTGCGATAATTGGGAAATGGCGGGCGATCACAGCGGAGAGCAGCGCCTGCCAGCTATTAAAATCCAGATGCGCTTCGTATTCCTTGCCGACAAAATAGGGCGGCGACCAGACACTCAGGGCGATGCTGTTCGGTTCGATCCGGGGCAACAGTTCGAGCGCATCGCCCTGGTGAATCTCGTCGATCTCCAAATGGCTACAATTTGCATTCTGCCAAGCGTAGAGAGGTTTGAGTTGCTCCTGCAATTCCACTGGCAAACGATGCAAATTGAAGCCGTTCTGGTTTCTACCGTTCATCCTTTCGCTCCTTCCCGCAAGCGATTTCGTGTGTACGATTCCCGGAATCAGGTCTGTCCAGTTGTTTACGGACATTCACTAATGGGTTTTTGCCTCGCGGATCGCCTGATCTATCTCCTCAGCACTCAACCGATCCACCCATTCGTGGCGCTCTTTGGAATAATCGCCTTTACCAGTCTCAAACATCTGTAAAAAGCGAACCAATCCGACCGGCCCCAATTCATTGGCAATGGCCTTCAAGCCAACTACGCGGATTTCTTCCAGTGTCATTTGAGCGACATCAGTTCTCATAACGTATCCCCTTATCTTTTATCAGAAATCCACGTCAGTGGATTCTCTATGGCGATCTGAAAATGCGACTTGAAGCGATTAGTCAGTTTCAGCAACCGATCATCTGTTGTCAGAAAGGCATCGACCTGCGCCTGTTCCGCGCACGCTATATGCCGCGCATCCAACTTCGATATTCCAAGTGCCTCGATCTCCTGAGAGCGTTGCAACCTCGACGCTGTGATTGTCACAGTATCATCTGCAAAGGAACGTAAGGTATGTACACGCTCCCTTCGATCCGCATCTTGTGTTTGTCCGATCTCGAAATCGAGAATGTTGCTTGCCACCCAGCGTAGCTCACCGCTTGTACAGCGCTCGATGATGTGAAGGATCGCCTCTGATTCGAGACGGACTCGTACCTGTGATTGGTCATCAAACGGTCTGTTCAGGCAGCACGTGTCGAGATATACTTTCTGCACCGGTCAAACTCCTCAATTGCTGCGCAACGGAATCTCCGCCACCGTCACCCCACCGAAGGCCGTCTGGTGCTTCTCTGCCTTCAACCGGCTCCAGGGCTGCCAATCCTGCGCTCGCCACGCGCCCCCCCTAGCCCCGGGGAGCGGGCGGTTGGCGTTGTCCCCGTAGCGGAAAGCCCAGTCGGGGTCGCAGGCCTGACAGGTCAGGCAGCCCGCGCTGTCTGGCGGACAACTGAGACCGGTCTTGTCCTGGGCGGCCAGACGCAGCTCGTAGTGGAAATAGTTTTCGCTCACGCCGCTCTGCACGATATCCCAGGGCAGGGGATCGCCTACCTGCCACTGGCCCACGTAGTGCTCCCGGTCCAGCCCCAATTTCGCCAGTGTCTGGAAGAACGTGCGCACGTTCAATTCCCCGGATGGGATCGCCAGCAGCACCTGCGCCAGTTGCCGGTCGCCCCGGCTCAGCACCGCTTGCACCTCGGCCCAGTCGGGGGAGTCGGCGCGCACAGCCACGCCGTGGCGGGCCAGCCCTTTGTTGATGGCCCGCTGGCGCTCTTTGATGGTGGCCGGGTCGGTCATCGCTTCCCACTGAAAAGGGGTGTGGGCCTTCGGCACGAAAGGTGTGGCGTTGATGGCGATACGCCGGTTGAAGCGCGCTTTGGCGGCCAGGGTGAAGTCCACAATCGCCTGGATGTCGTCGTCGGTCTCCGTGGGATGGCCCACCATAAAATAGAGCTTCAACTGGGGAAAGTTGAGTTCGCTGGCCAGACTGACAGCCCGCATCATCTGTTCTTCGGTCTGGGTTTTGTTGATCACATTGCGCAGCCGCTGGCTGCCCGCTTCCGGAGCGACAGTAAGGGTCTGTGCCCCGCCCGTGGCCATCACTCGGATCAGCGGCACGGAAATAGGGTCCATGCGCATAGAACTGGCGCTGATCGATGCGCCCATCCGGTGCAGTTCCGTCGCCAGTTCGTCGATCTGCGTGTGGTCGCTCACCGCCGCGCTGACCAGACCCACCCGCTTGTGCCCCCGGTCGAAGGCATCCCGCGCCCAGCCCAGCAGTGTCTCCAGCGGCTGCTCCCGGGGTGGGCGGTAGACGTAGCCGGCCAGACAGAAGCGGCAGCCCCGTCCACAGCCGCGGGCAATCTCCATCAGGTGCATCCCGCTGAATTCGGTCTCCGGCGTGTAGAGGGTGGAATGGGTGGGGTGTTTGTGTAGTTCCCGCACCCACAGCCGTTCCACCGGGCGAAAGCCGATGTGATTGCGGTTGGAGGGGCGCAGGCTGGGCACGTAGAAACCGGGCAGCCGGTCCAGCGCGGCCAGAAGCGCGGCCCTGTCCTCGTACAGCCCCTCCCGGCACAGGTCGAGAAACTGGGGGAGCGCATCTTCACCCTCACCGATCAGAATCACATCGAAAAAAGGGGCCATGGGCTCCGGGTTCATCGTAATGCCCGGCCCGCCCGCAATGAGGAGCGGCCACTCCGTGCCATCCCAGCGGGTGGAGGCGTGGCGATCTGCGGCCAGCGGGGGCAAGTTGGCCTGGCGCAGCATCTCCACGACGTTAAAATAGTCCATCTCGTAGGAGATGGTGAAGGCCCAGATGTCGAACTCATCGGCGGGGCGTTCGTTTTCCAGGGAGAGCAACTGCTTGCCGGCGGCCGCGCCCCCTTTCTCCCAAAAGAGCCGCTCGCAGACCACATCCTCCTCGGCGTTGAAGCGGCTGTAGAGAATCTGGAAAGCGAGGCTGCTCATCCCCACGTAGTAGGTGTTGGGGAAGGAGAGGGCGATGGGCAGCTTGCCGCCCCAATCCTTGACGATTGCGCCTTCTTCGTTGAGCGTAGGGCGCGCAGCAACCCGGCCCGGTTTGGGGCCGCGTGGGGAATTCTTATGTGTGCGATTGTTTTGTCGTTTTGCCATACGCCTATTGTACCACAAAAAGAGACGTGAGTTGGTGTAGGCTCCACGGCAAGAATAGAACGCGGGGCAAGACGTAAATGGCCTCATATCCGCTTGCCCACAGATGGTCGATGAGCAGGCTGTGCGCCGTTTCCATGCCGACAATGCACTCTCCCGGCTCTACTTGCAGTTGCTGACGCAGCGCTTCCAGTTTGGCAAAACCTGCCTGACTGTGTTCGATCACTGCCGTCTGGATTGTCCCTCCTTTCTCATTCACAAAGGCGACATCGTGCTTCTGCGTACTCCAGTCGATTCCCATATAGATTGGCATACT
>JACQGT010000150.1 GCA_016199425.1 Chloroflexota bacterium | reverse complement strand
GATCGATTGTGGCCGGAAAATACGCTTTCACCGACTCAGGAATCGTTATCGTTGCCATATTGTCGTTTCTCCTCAATTCCTCCGCGTTTCCTCCGCGCTCTCTGCGTCTCCGCGGTGAATTCCCCTCTTTCGGTTGATGTCATGCGTCAATCCCGATGACTCGCCTCCGGGGCCATGGGCTTGACCCGGGGCCAGGCGTGAACGGCAAAGGCCGCGGCCGCGCCCGCTTCGCACAGCCGCCCGGCCAGGATCACCCAGGCCGGCGCGGCCAGCGTGCCCCCCATCCCTGCCAGCCAGACGCCCCCATTGAGCAGCACAAAGGCCAGCCAGACGGGCCGCACGTCGCCGCGTTGGGTGTAGAAGCGGGGCAAAATCCAGTAGGCCACCCCCATCGCCAGTTGCACAATCCACCCCAGCAGCAGAAATTCCATATGCGCGGGCAAGAGCCGCCAGAGCAGCGGGTGAAGCGGCACGCCTTTGTTCCAGAGCAGCAGCGCGCCAAAGGTGAAGCCCAGGGCCAGGTGGATGAGAGCAGAGCGCAGAAACCAGATGGTCGGCCGGGGCATCTCAGCGCTCCTTGACCCGGGGCCAGAGGTTGGCGACAAAGGCCATCCCCGCCAGCCATTGGAGCAACGCGGAGAGGGCAAGCAGCCAGCCCCACACCGCCGCGGGGCTGACCGTGCGCGCCGGCTCTGCGATTACCCGCAACAGCAGCCCGCTGTTGAGCAGCACGTAGATTGCCCAGGTCAGCCAGCCCCGGCCCCGGGGTTGTTCCCAGCTGAATTTGGGGAACATCCAGTGGGCCACGCCGAGGATGAGTTGGGTGATCCAGCCTACCATCAACAGGTGAAAGTAGACCGGACTCAGGCCCGCCACAATCAGCGGCAACCCCAGCACAGGCCGGGCCGTCACCAGCAGCCCGGTCAACAGCGCGGCAACAAAATAGACGAGAGCGGTTTTGACGAAAAGACGGGTGAGAAAAGGCATAGGAGTTGCAGGTGGCAGGTGACAAAAGTAGTGCGGCAGAATGGACAGCCCAAATCAGTCAGAGAGGCGTGAAATGTGAAACATGAAACGTGAGCTTGTCGAATGATCTCACGTTTTACGTTTCACGCCTCAGCGAGGTAAGTGTGTTTAGCAGAAAAATTACGACGACGACTCCATTCAGCAGCCCGCCCCACTGACGCCCCGGCATCCAGAGCAGCAGATCGCCGCTGACGCGCAGGAGCAGCGTGAGATGGAGCAGGATGAGATGGCTGTAGAGCCAGGGCGAGTAACGGATGGGCAATCCCAACACTGCGGGAAAGACAATCGGCGCGTGGCCGAAGATCATCGCAAAGACGAAGCCCAGAAAGAGCGAATGCAAGATGGCGTCATAGAAGGGACCGGCGGTCATCCCTCCGTAGACCAACGCCAGCAGACCGCTGACCGCCAGCCAGACATAGCCGCTGAGCAGGCAGACAGCCACAAAGCGTGCCTGTCCGCCCGCCTTCAGTCGCCGCCAGGCAATATCGTAGCGGGCCAGCCACCCGGCCAGGGCCGCCATCCCCAGCCCGGTCAGCCACACCCCGGCTGCGTAATCAGCCAACGAGACAAGTACCCCGGCCACAAAAAGCGCGGTCGCGGCCACAAAGAGCAGGGAAGCTGTCCGGCTCAAGCGCAGCAGGCGGCTGAGTTCCAGCCGTTCCCCGGCAATGGTCAGCACCAGAAAACCGGCCCACCAGAGCACCACCTGGGGAATCGACCAGCCGGCCAGCCACAGCCCATTGCCCACCAGCCAGAGCAGCGCGCCCAGCCCGATGGCGGCGGTGTAGAGTGCGGGCACTGTGTAGACGATCCCAGCGAAGACTGCCACCAGCACCCCACTGCCTAGCAGCATCAACAGGCTACCCCAACCCGTGGGCGCGCCTGCGATTGGCAGTAGCCCGCCCACGCCCGTCAGCAGCGGACCCGCATAGGCCCAACGCTTCTGCACACCCACCGCCCGCTCCAGCCCGATGAGCGTGCCCAGAAAGCCGCCCACCATCAGCGGGCCGTGGCTCATGGGCAGGGCTGGAAAGAGTACGGACCAGCCCCAGCCCATACGCACAATGCCCGCCCAGGCTGCCAGCAGCAGCGTAGCCACGGCTAGAACCAGCAGCGATGCACGATCCCAGCGGAGCGCCGTCATCAATTCGTGCCTTTGAGCATTGTCAGCAGCATTACCACCTGGTCGTGGGCGTAGACGCTGTGGGGCAGGTTGGGCGTCATATAGACCAGCGCGCCAGGTGCGGCCTCCATCGCATCCCCGCCGAGGGTGAGAGTGGCGTGACCTTCCAGGATGTGCAGAATGGCGGCCATGGCGGCGGTATGTTCGCTCAGTTCCTGGCCAGGGGCAAAGCCAAAAAGAATGGCGCGTCCGGCTGCTTCGTTGAAAATAGTACGGCTGACAATACTCTCCGGGCCGATGGCGGAGAGCAGAGCGCGCAGATCGGCAATGGCAACGTAGGGTCTGTTCATTCGTCGACGATTCTTTCCTGGGTAGAGGAGACTGGCCCAAAGACGATCAGAAAGGGCAGGGAAATCGCGCCCTCTGGGCAGACATCCTGACAGGCGACGCAGTAGGTGCAGCGCTCCGGGTAGAGCAGATGCGCCTTTTCGTTGATCTGGGCCAGGGCCTGGGTGGGACAGATTTCGACGCAGCGGCGACAACCCGTACACAGTTCGTGGTCGATTTTGGGTAGGGGGTTCATAGGCGTTTCGTCGGTCCGGTTGATAGGAACAGCGGATTGCGTTCTGTTCCTACCCACTATACCCGCCTATGCGCCGCTTGGCTGCGACAAATGTCACGTAATGTAACGCAAGCTAACAGCTTGCGTTACCTACACTTCCGCTTCTTTGCGCAGCCGTTCCTGGTCCAAAATGACGATACGGTGGCGGTCGAATTCGATGATGCCGTCGGTGGCGAGGCTGCGCAGCGCCCGCCCCACCATCTCGCGCACTGTCCCCAGCCGGCTCGCCATCTCTTCCTGGGTGAGCATGCGGGGCACAGAGTCGGTCTCGTTGGCTTCGGCCTGGTCCAAGAGCAGACGGGCCAGCCGCCCTTTGACGCTGCGCATGGAGAGGTCCTGCACCATTCCCACCAGGTGGCGGGCGCGGCGGGCCATACTTTCGATCATTGCCCAGGCCAGGTCCGGGTGCTGGCTGACCGCCTGACGCAGTTCGTTGCGCAGGATGCAGTGGATAACCGTATCGGTGTGGGCGGTGGCGGTGGCCGGGTTGGGACCGCCGTCCAGCGCGGCTACTTCGTTGAACGAGTCGCCCTCGCCCAGGAGGAGCAGGATGTGTTCCCGCCCATCCTGGGAGACGCGGCTGATCTTCACCGCGCCCGATTCGATGAGGTAGAAGCCCACGACCGGGTCGCCCTCGACGAAAAGAATCGTCCCTGCGCTGTAGCTGCGCCGCACCGCACTGCCCACCAGCTTTTGCAGGGCAGCATCGGAAATGCCCTGCAAAAAGTTGACCTTTTGCAGCAGGCTGGTCAGAGTCGAGTGGGCCGCAGTGTCAGGCTGGGTGCTCAACGTTTCTCCGCCGAAGGCCGATTGGCCGCGGTGCGATCCAGCACGCCGGCCAGGTCCAGGCCAAAGGTCCAATAAGCCCCCGTACTCATTTTCCGCAGCAGTTCTTCGTCCACTTCGATGCCCAGGCCGGGGCCCTCGGGTACAATCAGATGGCTGTTGACGTACTGCACAGGTGCTTTGACCACATCTTTGGTGTAAAGGTGAGGGCCGGTGCTGTCGCTGGGGAAGTCCAAAACGCGGGCGGCCGCCGCCAGATGGGCCACTGCGGCTGTGCCCAGATTCAACTCCTGGGTGGTGCCGATGAGGACGCTGGCGTGGGCTGCCTCGGCCAGGGCGATCAGACGCAGGCTGGCTTGCAGGCCGCCCAGAAGGTAGGGGGAGACGTTCAGAATGTCCACGCAGCCCTGGCGGAGAAGCTGCCAGCCGTGATGGATGTGCAGCACGTGCTCGGAGACGGGCCAGCGGCTGAAGTTGCGGAAGTTGGCCAGGCCGTCGAAGTCGTTGCGGGGGACCGGGCTTTCGATGAGCATAAAGTCGCACAGATCCGCGTAGCGCTCGGTCAGTCTGGACGATTCACGCCATTTGACCAGATTGGAGAAGTCCAGAGATTTGATCTGCGAGCGTCCGGCAAAGCGGTCGGTGAAAGCGGCCAGAAATTGCTCGTCGGCCTGCTGGTTGGCCCCCACATAGACCCGCACCAGATCGAAGCCCCCGACCAGCTTTTCCTCCACCCGTTGCAGATTGGGTTCCACCTCTTCCACCGAGCGCATACGGAAGATGGGGTAGCAGACCCGTGTGCGGTCGCGCAGTTTCCCGCCCAGCAGAGCGTAGACGGGTAGCCCGTCCACCCGGCCCAGGAGATCGTGCAGGGCCAGGTCCACGCCCTGGCGCACCAGCCCGGAGCGGCTGTACATATGGCCCTCGTCCGGGAAGAAGCGGATCAGATCGTCCATCAGTTTGGCGATGTTGCGCGGGTCCTTGCCCATCAACATCTGCTGGAGCATCTTTTCCAATTCAGGGATGTCGAACTGGTACATAGGCACGTGGGAGAGGTCGCTCATTTCGCCCCAGCCCACCGCGCCGTCGGCTGTTTCCAGGCGGACGATGACGTGCTGGTTGGCGATCCCCGTCTGGCGCGGCGTGGTCACGGGGAAGAGTTCGATGCGGTCGATTTTCATCGGGTTCTCCAAAATGTAGGGCGGAATACCATTCCGCCCTACGTGTGGTGATGTCGTTTGCTCTTTATAGCACGCGTCGGTATGATAGGCAAGCAACGGGGGGCAGGTGGAAGGTTGCAGGTTGCAAGTGATTGTCATCTGCATCAAAGGCATCCATCGCTGTGCTTGACAGGCGGAATTGATCACAACCCAACCAACAGCCTTGCCGAATCTCCAATCTCCCAATCTCAAATCCCTAATCTCTGGAACCAAACCCAATGAAACGCAAACTTCTCCTCACCGGCGCGGCTGGACGCATCGGCAGCTTTTTCCTGAAAACGTACAGGGACGACTACGACTTTGTGCTCACCGACCGGCGGGAGACCGCAGAGACCCAAGGCTACCCCTTTCACCGGGCAGAGTTGAGCGACTTTGACGCGGTGCGCGCCCTGTGCGAAGGGGTGGATACGGTCATCCACCTGGGCGCTGACCCCAGTATGGAGGCCACGTGGGAGAGCCTGCTGCCGAGCAATGTCATCGCCACTTACAACGTTTTCGAGGCCGCTCGTCTGGCCGGCTGTCGCCGGGTGATCTTTGCCAGCAGCGTCAACGCGGTCTGGGGCTACCCGACGGATGTGCAGGTGCATACGGATATGCCCCTTTTCCCTGTCAATCTTTACGGCGTGACCAAATGCTGGGGCGAGGCACTGGGCCGCTACTATTCAGCCACCCACGGCCTGTCCTCCATCTGTCTGCGCTTCGGCGCGGTGCAGCCCCAGGATTCCGAAATGATCGATCTGGAACACCCCTACATCGATATTATTTTAACCTGGGACGACTGCGCCAGGCTGATCGCCGCGGCGGTCAACGCGCCGGACAGCCTGGATTTCGGCATCTATCACGGGGTGTCGGACAACCGCTTCAAGCGGCTGGACATCAGCGACGCGCGCCGGGAGCTGGGCTACGCGCCCCAGGACGACGCCTTTGCCCTGGCGAAGGCGCGGAAAACGTGAGACGTGAAACGTGAGACGTGAAACGTGAGACGTGAAACGTGAGACGTGAAACGTGAAACGTGAGACGTGAAACGTGAAACGTGAGATCATTCGGTACTCTCACGCTTCACGTTTCACGTCTCACGTTTTCAGGCCGAAAATCATCGCCCGGCTCGGCGTCAGTTTCTCCCTATGCAGCCGCCAACGCCTGCAAATCCGCGTCGATGGCTTCCAACTTCTCCTTCGTCACTCCCGCCGCCGCGGCCTCTGGGTAGTACATCACCTCGCGCAGGCTCATATAGAGCGCCTGGGGCAGGTCCGGGTGGCGGGATGCGCCGGGCAGATGTTTCTCCAGAACAGCTTTGGCCTCCGGATTGGCGATCAGATCGCGAATGGTGGATTTGGTAGTGAGAGACATTGCAAAGCTCCTTTTTCTGCTGAAAATGTGAAAACGGCGGAAGTGGGATTAGCTGCCCAGACTCACCGCAAACGCGGCTATGGCAAAACCGATGCACAAAGCAAGTCCAATCACAATAGCGACGGGGATCAACACAACGGCGATAGCCCGGCCAGAGCTGAGTTGGTAGGCCACTTTGACGGCGAAGTAGTAGAGAATCAGGCTGTAGATGCTGAGGAGGAACACGACGCAGCCGCCTATCGCAGGAATGAACCCCAAAAATGCGCTGACAATGCTGATGGGGGCCTGGATGGCTGCGGCCAGATAGGCGAAGCGGCTAAAATCGCCCTGACCACCTAATATATTGGCGATCAGATGGATGATTCCCACGCCGATTAGGAAAAAGATGGGGGAGAGAATAATTCCCAGAAACGCCCCCACCCCACTCAGTCCGGCAAAAGCCCCGCCCGCCATCATCTGCTCAATCAGCGCCGCGCTTTCCGGCGGCAGGTCCATCTGATCGATAAAGCCCAACATCCCCTGGGCCGTGGACCTAAAGAGCAGGCTTTGGATAAAGCCCAGCACGGCTGTTACGACTGCGGCCAACACCGTCCAAATGAGGGCCGTCTGGAGGGTGGCGTTGGGGCTGGCCTTCTCTCGCTCAAAGACCTCCTCCCCCGGCCCGGTCAACACACGAATCCACGTTTGAAACATTCCAGCGAAGTCCATCGGTCGTATCCTTTCTCGGCTGCAAAGCGGAAATGGTACATTACGACAATTGAACCACAAAGACACGAAGAAGAAAAAAGGGAAAGACCTTCTGATCCGTGTCAATCCATCCGTTCCGTGCTAATCCGTGTTCGCCTTTTCGACTCTCCGCACGCTCTCGTAGACAGCCCGCAGACTCGCCAGTTCCTCGCCGCTCACCGCCTGCTCCCCGTAGTGGACGCGCATGTAGGCTTCGGTGATGCGGGCCAGACTCTCGTCGTGGCCGGGGAAGGCCAGGACGAGCCGGGGCAGGTAGTCGTCCGGTGGCTGGGAGGGCAGACGGGGCTGGCCGCGCTGCCGGGCCAGACGGGAAAGATTGGCATAGATGTTCTCTACCGAAATGGCGTCGAGCAGTTCTCGTCCCAGGCCGTAGCGCCGCACCAGCCCGGCCAGATTGCGCAGCCGTCGCCAGCCCCGGCGCAGGGCACCCCCACCAAAGCTCAGAGCCTCAGCCTCGGCTGTCTCCGCCTCGTCTGGCCGGGAGCGGGCACGGTGGCGCACCACCAGCAGGTAGACGATCCCCACCAGCACGGCCAGCACAAGCAGAGCAAAGGCCGCCCGCAACAACAGCAGAACAGTCTCGTTGGCCGGGCCGCCGTGAGGCACGGGGTTCTCCTGCACATCCGTGGGCACAGTCAGCCGGGAAAATGCTTCGCCCAGTGTTTTGGCAAAGTCGATGTTTGCCAGCAGAGGCTGGAGCCAGGCAAAGACCCAACGCACGATCCGCTCCAACACAAAACCCAATGCCAACAAAAGCAGAAAGAATAGCTCGCTCAGCAGATGCCAGAGCGGGTTGAAAAAGGCGAGGATCAGCCGTACCCGCTCCGGCGAGAAGAAAGCGGCCAGGGCCAGGGCAAGGCCGACGGTTACGGCCACGGCCAGCGCCAATTGAACCAGCCGGTCCCAGGGCAGAACTGCGCCTGTACTGCCGGCTGCGCCTGCCGCCTTCTCGTCGCTGCGGGCCAGAGAGACGGCCAGCAGCCCCAAAGCCACGAAGAATGCAGCGAGCAGCGTGGCCGCTGCGATCTGCCCCGGGAAGCGCACAGCCAGAACGCCCCCGCCCAGCAGAATCAACAGCACGCCCAGACGAAAGCTGACGCCCACGCTGAAAAAGGTGAGCAACCGCCCGGAGGCCGCCGAGGCGCGTAGCCAGAGAAAGCCGGTGAAAAAGAGCAGGAAGGCCGCGGGGCGCAACCCCCGATGAAAATTGACAACCCCGTCGGCAGTCTCGGCCAGCCAACGCAGACTGCCAACCCCTGCGTCCCGATAGACCAGCAGACGCACGCCCAGCAGCCCGGTCACCAGCACCAGCGCCACAATCACCAGCCGGTAGTGCTGGTCCGACAGGCGGCTGCGCCCCAGGAGATCGATAGCGGCAATCATCCCCAGCAGCCCCAGCCAGACAAAAAGGACGAGGGATTGCGGGGGGACAGCGAGCAGCGCATCCCCCTCTCGCCAGAGCCACTCGACGCGGAAGAGCAGGAGCAGGAAGGGAGCCAGCACCGCGGCCTCCATCCCGGCCAAAGCGATAAAAAGCAGGCGGATACGCCGGTTGGTGAAGATCATCAGCCCTGTCCAAGCATAAATTCGTCGAGAGAGACGCCGATCATTTCCTGTGCCAGATGGTTGTCAACAGAAATTGGGGGACAATTGATACACAAGACATCTGCGGCTTCTTCGCCAAGCCATTTGACCGCGCGTTCGCGGATAATTTTGACAAAACGCGCTTCTTTTTCAATCAACACAAAACGTCGCTTCAGTTTTGACGCGGCCAGACCCACCGTTCCCGAGCCGGCAAAGGGATCCAGAACTACGTCATCGATGAACGAGTAATAGGTGATTACTTTTTCCGCAAGTTCTTCAGGAAAGACAGCCGGATGCTCTGTGTCGTAGGTTGGCGTAATCTCCCAGATGTTTGTTCGCTCATAATTGTCAGGAACTCTGGAAGATTTGACGATTTCCTGATTCGGATGCGTTCTGATATTCCAATCGATCAGCCTGTTTGTCTGTTTCCGGTAGACCAAAAGATATTCTGTCACAGGCACGGGTTTATATTGCAGGGGATTTTTGTCCGCCGCAAATCTGCGTCCCCGGCCCGTTGCCCAGCCCGCTCCTTCTGGTTTTGCCCAGATAATATCGTCAATGAAATCAAACCCTTCTTCTACGAACAATCTGTGAACGTCAAAGGGGACAGCGATGCGTTTCGATGATTCGCTGCGATTGGTTCGTCGAATGAGAACCGGCGACACATTCATCACAAAAAAACGGCCTTCATTCAAGACCCGGTGACACGCCTGAATGACCTTACGTATTTTCATCAGGTATTCTTCGTATGTGACGTAATCCTTGTACTCGGGCCGCGCATTATAATAGGGAGGAGATGTAAAAACGAGGTCAATAGATTCTTCAGGTAAATCTTGTAGGATATGTTCGGAATCACCCAGAGCGACTGTGTTGCGGAGATTGGATGGTTTGTATGTTTTTTTGTCCAATACCTCTTTCTTTGGCTCAGATGTTCGGTGCAGCAGGCGAGCTTCGATGGTTGCCAGTGAAGTTGATTTGTCCTCCAACAGCAAAGATGTATAGGCGTTCACGACCACTTCCCCAACGCGTTCACCCGAATCTGCCCCGATCAGAGGCACGCGCCATAAATGATAGCGGTCATCAACTTCGGGCAGACCAAATGTAACGGCGTCGGACAGGTCATTCTGTGCCAACCACAAACG
>JACQGT010000152.1 GCA_016199425.1 Chloroflexota bacterium | reverse complement strand
GAGCAGCGCGTCGATCTCGTCCGTCGGCAGCAGCCCCAGATTGTCCGCCCTGTGTACCACACGCAACGGACCGGGCGCAAGGATGGAAGCCCCATCCCCACTGAGGCTGACCAGCGATGGCGACCCGGTGCGCAGAGAGAAGAGTATCTGATCGTCGCTGTCGTAGACGCCGTTGCCGTTCTCGTACAAGCAGAGTCCGTCGATGGCGTCGCCACTGGTCAGGCCCAAATCCGCTGCTGCTGCGTAGACGGAAGGCACGAACTCGAAACCCGTCGCCAGCACATCTGCGGGCGTTGCCCCCACCAGAGCCAGCGTCGGGGAACCCGCGGCCAGAGCGAAGTAGACCGGCGCATCGGGGATGCCGTCACATTCGATGTCCACATACTGGCAGGGGTCTCGCTCCCCCGCGTCCACGCCGTCCGGTGTTGCGCCTTCGGTCAGCCCCAGCCAATAGCCGCTGTTGTCAGCACAGGCTGTGCCGTCTCCATCCAAATCCTGAGCGTTTGTCTCATTCAGAAACGAGCGGAAGAAGTCGCCGCCCGGCTCCGGGGGGTCGCACGAAGCCTCGGCCCGCACAGCCGTGTTCGGCAGCCCACGGGACGCCGCGCTCACTGAGTATTGCACCTGAGCAAAGCCATCGGACTGGAAGTCCCACCCGAAGGAGAGCGCAGTCAGATCGTCCTGCGCGCCCGTCTCCGGGTCGTCACAGATCAGCCCCAGGCTCTGGCAGGCGATGAGGGGCAGCCCACCCGCGCCCAGAATATCCGCCGGATGTGCACCCGTGGCGGCCAGGGCCGAGCCGGCCGAGATCGAGAAACTCTGCCCCTGGACAATCGCCGGCGGCGCGGCGGGAGCCATCAGCCCCCGCTGGTCCACCCAAAAGAGGGTGGGGAGCAGAAGCAGCAGCAGAACAGCCGCTGTAGAAAATCGTCGTTGGGTTGTCATACGCCACCTCCCTGCCTATGGGATAGGCGGCCATTTGGTCATAAAGACCCGCTGGGGCGCAACGGACTCCACGTCCAGGCTTTCGCCCTCGCCCACGCCGATGTCGGTGCAGTCGCCTGCATTCCACCACCAATACCAGTAGCCCCAGCCGCACCACCAGGGGAAGTAGTAGACCATCGCCGCGTTGACCGTCGCCGTGTTGGCTTCACCCGCGGCGGCGATCCAGCGTTTGCTCTGCCGCTGGAGGAAGTAAGTGTTCAGGTCTACGTCCAGATTCTGAGGGGTGACGAGAGCCAGATCGTACCAGTGGCCGGGATACCAGGGGTAGCGCACCAGACTGGCCTGGGCCGGTGTGGGGACGATAGGATTGGGATCGGTGCTACCTTTGTTGCTGAGCAGCACGTAGTCGATGTCGGCGGTATTGGCGTCCAGCTTGCGGCAGTTGCCCACCATCGCCACCAGTGCGGGCGGTGTCTCCGCGCTGGGGTTGTCGGTCATGTGAGAATTTGGCCCCATCTGGCGACCAGCCTCCAACGCGGCCAGGGTTGCCTGCTTCTCGTGGGTATCCTTCATATCGCGTTGCACATCCTGGGCCAGGGCGTTGTAGAGCAGCCCCCGGCAGTCGATGTTGCCCGTGGCGTCGATGGGAACCAGCCGCTCGTAGGGGTAGCCCAGTTGCCAGGGCAGGTTCGCCCGCCACCACCACCACGTCCACCAGGGCTGGTAGTGGATGTCCTTTTTCATTACTTCCGAACTGCGTTCGTACTCAGCGGTTACGTCCAGCGGGGCATAGCGTTTCAGAGCGGTGCCGGTCAGGGTCTGTACGCCGATGCCGATAACGACGAAGCCCTCGACAGTTACCCCGTAGCCGTAGGTTCCGGCGAAGGTCGCGCCCGTCTTGCCCGTGAGTAGGAAGGCGATGTCGTCGCAATTGATGCGCACGGCATAGTCCGGGCCGAGCTTCAGTTCGTTCCATTTGCCCGGCGCCACCGCTTGTTGATTCTCCAGGGGCGCGATGACGGCTTTCTTGTAGAACGTAACGTTAAAATCGTGCGGGTTGTGGATCAGCACTTGGGTGGACTGGTTCACAATCGGCGCGGCCAGGCCATACCAGAAAGTGCCCGGCGGCAGAGCGGCGGTGCAGACAAATTTGGCCGCATACGAGAGAATCAGCCGTTCGTTGGTGATCTGGGCCAGGGGGAGTTCGCTGTCAATCAGCCCGGGGACGGAAAGCCCTGCGGCCTCGGCAGCCGGCGCGCTTGTCCATTGAGTAAGTCCCCCCAGCCGGAAGGCCAGGACCAATGCAAGCACAAGCACAATCGTTCCCCCACTGACGGCAAAAACAGTGCGTCTGTTCATATGTGTACTCCTAGACTTGGATAAACACAAAAACGTAGACCATATCCGGCAAACAGGAGGTAGAAAAACACACGAGGAGAAACGCACAGGGAGTGTGCTGGGGGCAGGGCGTCGACGAACGCGCTGGATGAGGAGAAAGAGAGAATGAAAGGTTGTCTGAAAAAGTGAGTTTCTGAACCCCGAAAATAGGCGCGAGAGGAAGAGAGAAACTCAGTCTTTGTTCCCACTAATCTTACGCCCAACCCCGGTACATGTCAACAGACGGAAACGTAGGTTGTGCGCCTGCCCTGAAAAAACGACACGGATTGATACGGATGCTCACGGATTCACACGGATTTTCATCCCCTGTGGCGCTCGACGGTGCATGAGGAACCGATAACTGCCCTAAAAAAATAGAACACGGATAACAGAATTTACGGATTTGCTTTCTCATCCCCTATGGCGCTCGACGGTGCATGAGGAACTGATTACTGCTCACTGATTACTGTTCACTGACGACTACCCAATATCCAATCCCCAATCTCTTTTGCCATACCCTCCCACTCTTTCGTATACTGTACTTCTATGCAAACCCAACAGCTTTCCCTATTCCCCTATTTGGAAGCAGAGAGCGCGACTCGCCCGCCGGATTTCATCCCCATCTACGAGCCGTGGCTGGGCAGGCGGGAGGAGCAGTACGTGCTGGACGCGCTGCGTAGCGGCTGGATCAGCAGCCTGGGCAAGTACGTCACCCGCTTCGAGCAGCAGTTTGCGGCCTTCTGCGGCGTCCAGCACGCGGTGAGCGCGAGCAACGGCACCACCGCCCTGCATCTGGCCCTGCACGCCCTGGGCATCGGCGCGGGCGACGAAGTGATTGTGCCCGCCCTGACCTTCATCGCTTCGGCCAATGCAGTGAGCTACACCGGCGCGACGCCCGTCTTTGCGGATGTGGACCCAATCACCTGGTGTATAGATCCGGCGGATGTGGCCCGGCGTATTACTCCCCGCACACGGGCAGTGATGCCCGTCCACCTCTACGGCCACCCCGCGCCGATGGATGCCCTCAACAGTCTGGCCGAACGGTACAATCTTATCGTCGTGGAAGACGCGGCCGAAGCTCACGGCGCGCAGGTCCACGGGCGCAGAGTGGGCGGGCTGGGGCGCATCGCTGCCTTTAGCTTCTACGCCAACAAGACGATCACCACCGGCGAGGGGGGGATGCTCACCACCGACGACGGCGCGTTGGCCGCCCGTTGCCGGATGTTGCGGGATCACGCGATGCCGCCGGAGAAGCGCTACTGGCACGACGAGATCGGCTTCAACTACCGGATGACGAACCTGCAAGCCGCAGTGGGTGTGGCGCAGATGGAACGGCTGGAGGAATTCATCGAGCGCAAACGGCAGATTGCCCGCTGGTATTGCGCAGGGCTGGCGGAGATTCCCGGCGTTATTTTGCCCGCGGAAGCTGCTGGCTACACGAATATCTATTGGATGTTCTCGGTGCTGGTGGACGCTCCCTTCCCGTTAAGCCGGGACGCGCTGATCCCGGCCCTGCGGGAGCGGGGCATCGACAGCAGGCCCTTCTTCCACCCCATGGACACTCTGCCGCCCTATCGCGCCGCGCAACCGCGGTCCGTCTCCCTGGCCCTCAGCCGCACTGGGCTTAACCTGCCCAGCTCGCCCAGCCTGACCGAAGATCAAATCGCCCACATCTGCGCCACCATCCGTAGCCTGTCTGCACCCGTTCAGCACGCCAATGGCGCTCGCCAGACGTCTCCCCAATCCCCAATCTCCAATCTCCAATCTCCAATCGCTCTATGACCGACGTATCCATCATCCTCCCCACCTACAACGAGCGGGACAACATCTGCGATCTCATCGATGCCATCGACCAGGCGATGACGCCAAGCGGCCTGGCCTGGGAAGTGCTGGTGGTGGACGATTCCAGCCCAGACGGCACTGCCGAAGCCGTGCGCCAGCGCTACGATCTGGCTGGGAAGGGCGCGGCGGGGTCTGTCAAACTCCACGTGCGCAGCAGCGACAAAGGGCTGGCCAAAGCCATCCGCTACGGGCTGGAACAGGCTGCCGGGTGCACGCTGGTGGTGATGGACACGGACTTCAATCACGACCCGGCGCTGATCCCCCAGATGGTGGACCTGCTGCGCTATTACGAGCTGGTCATCGGCAGCCGCTTTGTCATGCGCGGCGGGATGGAGGATACGGCCCGCTACCGGATGAGTCTGCTCTATAACGTCTTCATCCGCCTGCTCTTTCACACCCAAATCCAGGACAATCTGAGCGGTTTCTTTGCCGTGCGCCGGGAGACGCTTTTCCAGCTCCAGCCCAAATTTGACCGCATCTTCTACGGCTACGGCGACTATTTCATCCGCCTGCTGCTGCTGGCCTGGCGCAGCGACTGGAAGATCCTGGAAGTGCCGGTCTTTTACATCCTGCGCCGCCACGGGGAGAGCAAGACCGGCTTCTGGGAGGTCTTTCGGGATTATACGCTGGCGGTGTTGAAGTTACGTCTGTGGGGATTGTAGCAATGAAGAAACAGCCAACTGCTGGTGTACTGCTCATCCTCTGTTGCTTCCTACTCTTGGGGCTGGTCTACAGCATTGCCACCCCGGTGTTGGAAGCCAGCGATGAATTGAACCACTATCCTTTTGTCGAGCATCTGGCCCGAGGCAAGGGCCTTCCGGTTCAACAACCGGGCCAGGAGAGCCATTTCGGCCAGGAAGGCAGCCAGCCGCCCCTCTACTATGCCCTGGCCGCCGCCCTCACCTTTTGGATCGACACCGGCGATCTGTCCGACCTCCTCGACCTGAACCCCCATGCCAGGCGCGGCGTGCCCCTGGCCGAGGACAACAAAAATATGATCGTCCACACGGAGCGGGAGAGCTTTCCCTGGCGGGGAACAGTTCTGGCTGTACACATCATCCGGTTATTTTCCGTGTTGTTGGGCGTCGGGACGGTTTTGTGTACATATCTGCTAACCCGGCGTCTCTTCCCAGGTCAGCCAACGCTTGCACTGGGCGCTATGGCGCTCAACGCCTTTCTCCCGATGTTCCTTTTTATTAGCGCTTCGGTGAACAACGACAATCTGGTTGTGCTGTTGTCCAGCCTGGTCCTGCTGCTGATGGTGCGTCTGGCCCAAGAGGGGAGCAGACGCCGGGATCTACTTCTGCTGGGCGGGCTGATTGGCCTGGCCTGCCTGAGCAAATTGAGTGGTTTGGCCCTGCTGCCCCTGGCCGGGCTGGCTCTGGCCCTGCCGCGCATTGCCGATTCCCAGAATCGCGCCGGATGGCGCGCAATCCAACGCTGGGTTGTGGACTTTGGCCTAGTGCTTCTGCCTGCTCTGCTGATTGCGGGCTGGTGGTTTGCCCGCAACTGGCAGCTTTACGGAGACCCGACCGGTTTGAATGCAATGCTGGCTGTGGCGGGTGGCCGGCCAGAGGAGTTTGCGCTGATCGATCTGCTGGGCGAATTTCAGGGCTTCCGCATCAATTTCTGGGGGCTGTTCGGCGCGGTCAATGTGCTGATGCGCCCGCTGTGGGTCTACCGGCTTTTGGACGTTTTTACCCTCGTTTCGGTGGCTGGTCTTGGGGTGTGGCTCTGGCGTCTACGGCGCAACCGTCGGCTTTCTGCCGGGCTGCTCTTTCTCATCCCCGCCGCCTGGATCGGGCTGGAATTTGTGGCGCTGGTTCGCTGGACTTCGCTCACTGCCGCCTCCCAGGGGCGTCTGATGTTTCCCACCATCTCGGCCATCTTTCTTCTGTTGCTGCTGGGCTGGAGTAGCTGGCTGCCCCCGCGTTGGCGCAGAATTGGCATCGCTCTGCCCGTGGCTTTTCTCTTTGTCCTGGCGGTCTCTGCGCCTCTGACGGCCATTCTGCCCGCCTATCCTCTCCCGGCCCAACAGATCGTCGAATCTGTGCCGTCCACGGCCCAGCCCTTTGCCGTGGACTACGGCGGCACAGCCCGTCTGCTCGCCTTTGAGGTGGACAAAAAGTTGGTTCATCCCGGCGATACGCTGAAGGTGACTCTCTATTGGCAGGCTCTGGCCCCGATGGCAAAGGATTACAGCGTTTTTGTCCAGCTCTTTGGCTGGCAGAAGGATTTGGGCCAGTCCGACAGTTACCCGGGGGGCGGCAGCAACCCGACCAGCCACTGGACGCCCGGTCAAATCATTCGCGATACCCATCATTTGTTCATCTCCGGCAATGCTCTGGGTCTGCGTCCCGCCTGGATTGCGGCCGGTCTCTATGACTTTGAAACAGGGGAACGACCCACTGCCACCGACGCCCAGGGGCAGGCAGTGATCTTCCCGATTTTGATGAAGCTGCAATCGTCGTGGACGGCCTCTGCCTGGCAACCGGACAATCCACTGGACGTAAACTTCGCCGATCGGGTTCGGCTGCTGGGCTACGACACGACCACCCACGCCCCCCGGGCCGGGGAGGATTGGAACTTTACGCTCTATTGGCAGGCGACAGGCGAGATGGATCGGGAGTATACGATCTTTGCCCATCTGGTGGACGAGAGCGGCGGGATCGTCAGCCAGGCCGACGGTCTGCCGCTGATGGGCTTCTACCCTTCCTCCCAGTGGGCGGCGGGTGAAATCCTCAACGACATCCGTCTCCTGCCCATCGGCGGAAGCCTCTCCGCCGGAACGTATCGGGTGCTGGTCGGTCTGTATGACGCAACAACCGGCCAGCGGCTCTCTGTGTTGGACGCCGCAGACCAGACCACCGACAATTTTGTCCTGCTGGCAACACTCGACGTCCAGCCATAATATACATCGCTTTGTAGGGGCGCTGCTTGCTGCGCCCCTACGGCGTCGTCGTAGTCGTAGGTTGGGTTCTCCCGGCGCTCGTTGTCTACATTCCAACGAGCGTCGGGAGAACCCAACAGCGCCAGTTTCCTGTCGTGGGAATGAGGCCAACGGCCTTACCAGACGCTCCGCCATGCACTTTGCGATTTTTGCAGCGGAGTCGGAAATTATTCTTTGACGCCTTATGTTTGTCAGCCGGAAACCTGACCCGTGAAACGTGAAAATCTATCACCGAGATTCGATCTGCAAAAAAGGTGGGCGGATTGGCTTTTCCTGGCCCTCCTGTGCTTTGGCGCGGCATTCCTGACCGCCACGTCCCTACTCCAGCATCGCGCCTTCGGGACGGGCTACGATCTGGGCATCTACGATCAGACCATCTGGAACCTGTCACGCGGCCGCGTCTGGATGACCACACTGGTCTACGAAACCAATGGCTTCTACGACCATTTCGAGCCGATTCTGGCGCTCTTTGTGCCCCTCTATTGGCTCTGGTCCGATGTGCGCGTGCTGCTGATTGTGCAGTCGTTCACATTGGCGCTGGGCGCTTTGCCCATCTATCTCTACGCTCAGCACCGCTTCCAAAGCTGGCCCTATGGGAATCTTCTGGCGCTGGTCATTGCCGCGGCCTACCTGGCCTATCCGGCCCTGCACAATGGCAACCTGAATGATTTTCACGAAGTCTCGCTTCTGCCGCCCCTGCTGGGTTTTGCCCTATACGGCTTGTTGAGCGGTCGCCGGCGCATGACGTGGATTTTTCTGGCCCTCTGCTTGCTGGTCAAAGAGGATTTTAGTGTCACTTTCCTGACCTTTGGGCTGTACATCATCGCCTTTCAACCAGCGGGTTTCCGCCGCCGCGACGGGCTGATCACAGCAGCGACCGCGCTGGTCTGGATGCTCCTGGTGCTATACGTCTTCTATCCTGCGCTCACCCGGGGCATGCTCTATCCCTTTGTAGCCCGCCGCTATGCCTGGCTGGGCGACTCGCCAGAGAACGCGGCCCGGGTGTTGCTGACGCAGCCGTGGATTGTGCTGCCCTATCTGGCGCAGACACCCAAACTGCTTTTTTTATTGCGCCTCTTCCGACCGTTGCTCTTCTTGCCCCTCCTGGGTATGCCGGTCATTCTGATCGCGTTTCCTGTACTGATCTACCTGATGTTGAGTAGCTACGAACCCCAGTGGTCGGTGCAATCCTATTACAATCCCCCTTTACTGCCGATTCTTTTCTTTGGTCTTATTCTTGCGGTCGACCGCATGCGCGGCTGGCTCATCCCATTTGGCTGGCGTCGGCGCTGGATCGAAATCGGCATTGCCTCCCTTTTGTTTTTGGCAGTGGGCACCAGTTACTATTTGGATGCGCCCGGCCCTGGCAGCCGTAACTTCGCCGCCGAACGTTTCAGCGGCAAACCCTCGATGGAGGCGGGCCATCGCATCCTGGCCCAGGTGCCGCCGGACGCATCCATCAGTACAGTCTGGCCCTTTGTGCCGCATCTCTCCCAGCGCCAACGTATCTACACTGTATTGGCTCGCCCATCGCTCCCGCCCGATCTGATTCTCCTGCAGGATAGCCCCGGCGCAGAGGGCGCGCCCATCTATCCCTGGGCTGCGCCCGACGGCACGCCAACGGTCTACCACGAATATCTTCCAATCGCCGGGGAGGAGTCGTTCCGTCTGCTGGCATACAGCCGTGCCATCACACTGACGCCGACGGTTGCGGGGGCGTCTCCCTCGCAACCCCTCAGTCTAGCCGGTTACGCCTGGCTGGATTCAGAGAACGGCGCGCAACCGCCAGCAGTGAAGCCCGGCGATACTGCCCATCTGCTGCTGGCCTGGCGGCGCACTGGTCCGCTGGATCGGCGCTTTGTGCTCTTTGTACACGTCTTGCAAGACGGTACCCCCGCCGCGGCCAACGGTCTGCCCCACATTGTGGCCCAGAGCGGCCACGAACCCGGCGATGGCCGTTACCCGACCACAGAGTGGGAGCTATGGACCGCACCGCCCGTTGTCCTGGACGAGCAACGGCTGGACATCCCGTCGGATACGCCGCCGGGGGAGTACTTCGTATGGGTCGGTGCGTATGACAAAGAGAGCGGCGCGCGGATCGAATTGGGCGGTCCGGGCGCGACGCTGAAACTGGTCGGTTCGCTGGTTGTAAACCTTCCGGGAAGCGGCCAGAACAACTTTCTTATGCTTTCGACTCTGTGGCCGCTTCCCGGAAGGTGATAGGGGAGCTTCATTGCAATAACTTGCCATTTGTGGCAAAATACTGCCATGAAATTCCAAGACCTGCTGACAATTGCCGGCAATGAACCGATTATCGAATCGTCGCTCCTCCTGGCTGGGGATGTGCAGCCGGGCGACGTTCAGCGTCAGCTCTCCCGCTGGCGCGATGCAAAACTGCTGTACCAGCTACGCCGGGGTCTCTATCTGCTGGCCGAACCCTATCGCAAGACGACGCCGCACCCCTTCGCCGCCGCCAATCTGCTTCAGCGCCCTTCCTACGTCAGTTGTGAGAGCGCGCTGGCCTGGTATGGGTTGATTCCCGAATATGTGCCGTCGGTGGTCAGTGTCACAACCGCGCGCACGGAGGAGCGGCGGACGGCGTTGGGGAATTTCATCTACCGCCACGTCAAGATCGATCTGTTTTGGGGGTATTACTCTGTAGAAGTGGCGATGGGGCAATCGGCTTTCATCGCAAAGCCGGAAAAAGCGCTTCTCGATCTCATCTATTTGCAGCCGGGCGGGGACGATGAAAATTACCTGGCAGAGTTGCGTCTGCAAAATTGGGAAGCGTTGGATTTGGCAATTTTGGCACAAATGGCAGAGAAGAGCGGATCGGCCAAATTGCAGCGCGCGGCGCAACGGCTGGAAATTTTAGCCAACGACGAGATAAATGTCTACGAAGCCCTATGAAAGAGTTTTTGGCCCAACTGGTCCGTAACGCCCCTCCGACGAGCCAGGGGCGCAACATTGCCCGAGAGTATTTGCAAGCCCGTTTGCTGCAAGCCTTACAGCACGCTGGCGCAATGATTTCTCTTGCCTTCCACGGAGGCACAGCTTTACGTTTTCTCTATGCGATTCCCCGTTACTCGGAAGATTTGGACTTCGCCTTGGAACAGCGCAGAGAATTCTACGATTTTCGCAAATACTTGCGCACCCGCACCCAATCTCACTTTGCTCAATAGTGCTCTGGTGCAGAGCGGTTGGGATAGGGGAAATGTGACCGAGGCGAATTGGCGCGTGATTGTGTGGGAGCGTCTACAACAATTGGAATGGCAGCGGATCGTGCAAGACGTTCGCCCGTTTCTGGAAGTAGAAGCAGAAACGCAGTTGCTTACGCCGGATACATTTATGCGGTTGCTACGGATCGATAGGCCATGAACGCCGGAAAACAGACCGCCGGTTATTTCAGCGTCTATCTCCTCCTATCCGCCCTCTTCTACGCACCCATCCTCCTCGGCCTGGGCACCTTCCCGGACGGCGACTTCACCCACCACTTCCTGCCCTTCAGCCTCTTCCAACAGAGCGAATGGCTGGCGGGACGCTGGCTGCCGGTCTGGAACCCCTATACCTACGGCGGCCATCCCTTTTTGGCCGACGTGCAGGCCGCGGTCTTCTATCCCCTGGGCGATCTGCTGCTCCTGCTCACTCTGCCCTTCAACAGCCCCGCCGCCCGTCTCTATTTTCTGCAAATAGAGGCAGTGTTGCAC
This sequence comes from Chloroflexota bacterium, assembly GCA_016199425.1. GTDB lineage: Bacteria > Chloroflexota > Anaerolineae > Caldilineales > Caldilineaceae > JACQGT01. The sequence goes on along the minus strand of JACQGT010000152.1, from coordinate 1,804 downwards.
ATCGCTCTGGCCGGTTTTTTCACCCATCTGCTGGTCCAGCGCTTGACCGGCAACCGCCAGGCCGCTTTCACCGCCGGCGCATTCTTCGCTCTCTCCGGCTACCTGACCGGCTATCCGCCTCTACAACTGGCGATCCTGCGCACGGCCATCTGGCTGCCGCTGATCCTCTGGCTGCTTCTACGCGCCGTAGACGACCAAGCCCAGCGGCGCTGGTGGATCGGAGCGTCGGCTGCCTGGGCCACGGCCTTTCTGGCCGGACATCCGCAGACATTTCTGCATCTGAGCTACGCAGTCATCGGGTGGATGGGGGTGCTTCTGGTGGCAAGTGGCAGGTGGCAGGTCGCAGGTGGCAGATCGCAGGTGGCGCACGTCACCGCCGATCATTCACAATTCATAATTCATAATTCACTATTCACCATTCATCCCCTCATTCTTCTGACCCGCTTTGCCGCGCTCCTTCTCCTCACCGTCGCCTTCTCCGCTGTTCAACTCCTGCCCAGCCTGGAATTCACCCAACTGAGCGTGCGCGCCAGCGTGGACTACGCCTACGTCAGCGGCGGTTTTCCCGTGCAGGATACCTGGCAGATGCTCTTTCCCGGCATCCTCAGCCAATTCTCCCCCCTCTTCATCGGCCTCCCTGGCCTCTTCCTGGCCGTCCTCTCCCTAATGCGGAATGCAGAATGCGGAATCGCCATTCGCCATTCGCCATTCACCATTCACCATTCACTATTCTTCCTCCTCACCACCACCCTGGCCCTCCTCCTCTCCTTCGGCGATCACAGCTTTCTCTACCCCCTCTTCTACCGCTACGCGCCCGGCTGGAATCTCTTCCGGGGGCAGGAGCGCGCGGCCTATCTGGTCGTCTTTGGGCTGAGCGTCCTGGCAGGCTACGGGATGGCTGCGTTGCCGGGGTTAAGTTGGCGCGCCCGGCGGTTGGCTGCCAGCGCGTTGGTGGGCGGAGTGGCTTTCGGCGGGCTGATCTTCGGCCTTTTTTGGCAGATGGCTGGTCGGGGCGCGCTCCCGAACGGGGAGTATTGGCTGGTGATGGGTCTCTCTCTGCTGGTTGCGCTGACCGTTGCCTGGCTGCTGTGGAAAAAAGAGTGGCAGCCCCAACGCGGCTGGGCGCTGGCGGTGCTGGGGATGGCGGTTCTCCTGTGGGCCAACGGGGGGACGAATGTGGACGATTTTGGCCCGTCCCGCAAAACGCTGCTTGCGCCGGAGGTGGTCGCGGCGCAGGCCGCGCAGGGGGACGGGCGCGTCTACAACGAATACCGGGTCTACGAAGATTACGGGATGTCGATTGGGGCGGAAGATGTGTGGGGCAGCAGCCCTCTGCGTTTAGCCCGTTACGCCGCGCTCTTTGACAACTTCCCGCTGGACCGGATGTGGCAGTTGCTGGGGGTGGAGACGGTTCTCACCTGGCGGCGCGAGCTTCCGGTCTCGTCCACTCTGCTGGCCGAATTTCCCCAGGCCACAGACACGACGTATCTGCACCGGCTGGTTGAAGACAATCCCCGCGCCTGGCTGGTGCAGGATGTACAGTTGGCCGACGACGTCACCGCTCTTGCCCTCCTGGCCGACCACGCGTTCGATCTGTCGCATACGGCTCTTCTCCCGCCCGACGCCGTTTCCTCATCCCTTCATCCCTTCATCCCTTCGTCTCTTCAACCCACCATCCAACTCTCGCGCCTGGCCTCCAATCGCCTGCGCATCACCCTTTCCGACAACCCCGGCGGCCTTCTCGTCATCAGCGAAAACTGGCTGCCCGGCTGGCGTGTGGATTCCCCAATACCCAATACCCAAT
>JACQGT010000151.1 GCA_016199425.1 Chloroflexota bacterium | reverse complement strand
GATTTTCCCTGTAGGGGCGCTGCTTGCTGCGCCCGGCACACACGAGACGGGCGCAGCAAGCAAGCGCCCCTACAAATAATTATCTGAACAACTATATGTGCTCGTCCGCCCTATTGTAGCACAGCAATCGGCAGACGATTGCTAGATAGATTACCCTTTCCTCCAGTGTATCATAGAAGCCGCCAAAGGGATAGCATATACCATCTTCACCTCGTTGCGGCTGCCAGGGCTGTGTGGTACAATGCGCCCAGGTTATCCTCACCAGGAGGCATTTGTGTCCTTCTCGACCCGCGAGCCGTCAGGCGTGCCCTTCCATTCACAGACAAACCTGAGCTTCTTTCTGCATCGCCAACTGCCCGTCTGGCTATTGGTCTGTTTTTGTTTGTTCCTGGCGGGCGGGGCTGGGCGTGTGGCGGCGAGCAGCCATGCCCAGGTGATCGCAGCCGGGTGCAGCGAGCTGCTGGTCAACGGCGGCTTTGAGGTCAAAGATTTGGCCTGGCAGACCTTTGGAACAGAATCGCCCCCGGCCTATACCACCAGCCCCGTCTTTTCCGGCGAACAGGCCATGCGTCTGGGCATTGTGGAAGGGGCCAATCTGGCCATCATCAACGGCGTGCGCCAGACGGCGTTCTTGCCCAATTCCGCGTCCAGTCTGGTTTTGGGCTTTCATTATCGCCCCATCCACGAAAGCCTGCCCGGCGACGATCTGCAATACCTGGACATCTACGACGCCAATTCCGGGGTACGTCTTTACCAGCTCCACGCAGCCCTAAACAACAACGCCAACTGGATTTTTCTCCAGTACGATCTCACACCGCTCAAAGGCAAAAGCATTCGCATTGATGTGGGCGTGCGCAACGATGGCAGCGGCGGGCGCACGGCAATGATCATCGACGATCTCTCCCTGCTCTCCTGTGATGCCGGCGCTGTGCCGACAGCGACGCCCACCGGATTGTCGATGCTGGCGACGCCTACTCCTACGGTGACGCCTACTCCCACGGCGACCAATCCTTTCCAGACCCTAACGCCGACGGCTTCGACCACCGCCACATCCACCTCGACGCCAATTGTCGTGACACCGCCCACAGCCACACCTGTGCCTGCTGGTTGCGTGAACATTGTGGAGAATGGCAGCTTCGAGCAGCCCTTGGGCAGCAGCACAGGCTGGCTGCCCGGCGACGGGGACCCCGTAGGCCCTGTGCTTTCCAGCGAACAGGCGGACGGACTGCGTTCTATGCAATTGGGCAATCCGCCGGGTGTGGGCACCCGGGATGTGGTCAGCTATTCGTCGATTCGTCAATTGGTCGAGATTCCCTTGAGCGCGTCCACCGCCAAACTCTCCTGGAAACATCAATCCCGCAGCCAGGAAGTGCCCTCCGACGGCCCCGTTCCGCCTCAGGACCGGCAGGAGTTGATTCTGCTCCATCCCAATCTGGACACAAAAAAGGTAGTCCGGCGCTGGCGAGAAAATGTGCCTTCCTGGGAGCCGGAAGAAGTAGACCTGATCGAATATATCGGCCACAATTTTTACATCTACTTCAACGTCTTCAACGACGCCAACAGCACCCGCACGTGGATGTTTTTGGATGATGTGCGCTTGACAGTCTGCTATGCCACAGCCGCGGTCACGGCCACGCCGACAGCCACGCCGCTGGTGGGCGACACGGCCACGCCGACACCGACACCCGTCGATACTGTCGCTGCACTCGTTCCAGAGACGCCTCTGCCGGGGAGCAGTGATCTTCTGTCGTCGGGTTTACCCACACCAAGCGCCAGCGATATGGTTGGGCCGCGCCGGGATTCTGAGCCTGTCGCGGCAGCCTCGACTTCGCCCCTGTGGATATCCTTTCTGGCCTGGGTTAGCCGCAACCGCATACCCATCTTTGTCACGCTCTTCGTGCTCGGCCTGGGCGCAATCTGGGCACTGCGCCGTTGACCCATCCCGCCGTCTCTGTATCCCGGCCTACTTCTACCAGACTCTCGCTTTGACTACAATGGACGCGCACGCTACAATAATTATAGTGTGCGCGTTTTCTGTTGTCCTATCCTACCGAACGGTCGAATCGCAGAGACCGTTCATTTACCAACCACGTGTGAGGCTTTCTATGACTTTGGATACCCCCCCCTGTCGGGAAGACGTAGCCCTGCCCACGTCGGATATTCTTCCTACACCCGTTGGTGGTGCAAAGATGCAACGCCAGACCCGCCCCGCTCAGCCGCCTTTCGCCCCCCAACTGGAGTATACGGTCTACGGCCCCAGCGCCCATCCCAACGGTTTTACAGCCCTGGCCGGGGAGTGGAATGATCTCCTGGCCCGCAGCCGATTCGATACCCTTTTCCTCAGCCACGAATGGCAGACCACCTGGTGGCAACAGTTGGGCGAGGGTGACCTCTGGATTGTCGCTTTTCACCAGCGGGGAAGCGGAAAACTGGTGGGGATTGCACCGCTCTACTGTCTGCTGCGCCAGGACGGGCCGTGGGTAGGCCAGCGTGTCTTCCATCTGGTCGGCTGCACTGAAGTCAGCGACTATCTGGACCTGATTATCGAGAAGGGGCAGGAAGAAGCAGTTTACGAAACTCTCTGCCATTGGCTGCACAGCGCAGACGCGCCGGCGTGGGATGTGCTGGACCTCTGCAATCTGCCCGAAGCCAGCCTCTCCTACCAGACTCTGCCACAGATTGTGCGCGGCGCAGGCCACCGGGTGGAGGTGACCCAAGAGGATGTGGCCCCCTACATTCCTCTGCCCGCCCGCTACGAAGATTATCTGACCGAGCGGGTGGAGAAGAAACAGCGCCACGAAATTCGCCGCAAACAGCGCCGGGCCGAGCGGGAAGCCGCGGTGGGCTTCTATCTGGTGGGCGCGGAACACGACTTGCAGCGGGAAATGGACGATTTTATCGCTTTGCAACAGATGAGTCGCCCGGACAAAGAGGAATTTATGACCCCGGCGATGCAGCGCTTCTTTCGTTACACGGCCCGGCGGATGTTGGACGCCGGCTATCTGCGTCTGTCCTTCCTCACGCTGGACGGGGTGAAAGCCGCCACCTATTTTTCCTTTGAATACAAAGGCCATCTGCTGCTCTACAATTCGGGCTACGATACAGGAGAATTTGCCCATCTCAGCCCCGGCTGGGTGCTGCTGGCCTATCTCATCCAACACGCCATCGCCGATGGGATGAAAGTCTTTGACTTTTTGCAGGGTGACGAGGAGTACAAATATCACTTTGGCAGCCAGGACAGCAAAGTGATGCGCACAGTCATCTACAATCAGTAGACAGACCGCAATAGATGCTCCCCGCCGGTCCGTGACTGGCGGGCGGGTCACGGACCACGCCCGGAGCATTGCGATCTACTAACAATCATTCGCTGTAGGGCGGATTGACAATCCGCCCTACGAAAGTGGTGAGCCAAGTATGAGCCAACGGGGACCCATCGGTATCAACGGAACCAGCAACGGCCACGCAGAGAAACCGTCTGCTGCCCAGGAGCAGGCCCCGGGTGGCTCTGACCAGCCCACAGAAGAAGGGTACGCGGGTTCGCCGCGCAAGCCGAAGTCTGAACGGGAAAATGCCTTTGATGTGGGTAGCTGGCTGGTGCAGGGACTGGTTGGCTTGAGCGAGGAATTGCGCCACAGCGATTTGGGGCTGCCCGAGGATTTTTGGGTACACGCCTACGCAGCCCGCAAAGAGGCGCTGTTGGCGGCCCGAGCGCTGGTGGACGCTGCCCTGGAGCGCTGCGCCACAGAAGCAGATGAAGCGTCCAAAAAGGCCAAAAAGTCCCCCAAGCGGGGGCAAGTATCCATCGATTTTGGTTAGCGGCAAGAAGTTCGAATAGTGCCAAATGGCACCTTTGTCAAGACCCAATGTGAGAAGGGTCAGCCGCGGTGAAGAAATCGGGACGCAAAGAACGCAAGAGAGCGAGATAGG
>JACQGT010000155.1 GCA_016199425.1 Chloroflexota bacterium | reverse complement strand
TTCTGTGGGCAAATCTGACTCAAATTCGTAGCCGAGAAATCGTCCTTTCTGCACCGTAAGCAAAATCGTAAGATAGCCCGGCGGTATCATGGGATGATGGGATGATGCCGATCACTCGCCACTCGCCATTCGCCGTTCGCCACTCAGGAGGTTTTTCGATGAACGACCGCCAACGTTTTTACGCAACGATGCACTATCAGCCGCGTGACCGCTCACCGATTATGGACTTCGGCTTTTGGGACGAAACCCTGCCCATCTGGCACGAGCAGGGCTTGCCCCGCTGGGTCAACCGGCTGACCAGCGATGACTTTTTCGGCATGGATTCCGGCATCGAAGCCGGACAGCGCACCGTAGGCGCCATCAGCGGCCTGTCCCCTGGCTTTGAGGAAAAGGTGCTGGAAGACCGGGGCGAATACGAGTTACGCCAGCAGGCCGACGGTGTGCAGGTATTGCGCCGCAAGTTTCTCAGCTCCATTCCCCTGCCCGTCAGCCACAAACTGACCGACCGGGCCAGTTGGAAAGAGCATTTCGCTCCCCGCCTGGATCCGACCAATCCGGCCCGTTACCCCGCGGATTGGGACGAACGGGTGAAAAGCTGGACCGATCCCAATCGGGAGACGCTGACTGTGCTCCCCGGCGGCAGTCTCTATGGCTGGCTGCGCAATTGGATGGGTGTGGAGAATCTTTCGTTGGTGGTCTACGACGACCCGGCCTGGTTTGAAGAGATGATCGAAACCGTCGCCGACTGTATCATCGGCACCCTCACCCGCATTCTGGAAACGGGCGGCCACTTTGACGCCTGCGGGATTTGGGAGGATATGGCCTACAATGCAGGCCCTCTGCTCAGCCCCCAACACTTCAAACAATTTATGCTGCCCCATTACCGGCGCATCACCGACCTGCTGCACCGCTACGGCGTGGATCTGGTCTGGGTGGACTGCGACGGCAAGATCGATCTGCTGGTCCCCCACTGGCTGGACGCAGGCGTGAACTGTATGTTTCCCCTGGAAGTGGGCACGTGGGGCACCGATCCTCTCAAATACCGCGCCCAATACGGCAAAGATCTGCTGCTGATGGGCGGCTTTGACAAGCACATTCTGGCCCAGACAAAAAAGAATATCGAGCGGGAAGTCTACCGGCTCTTGCCGCTGGTGGAGGAAGGGGGCTACGTTGGCTTCTGTGATCACCGGGTGCCCCCAGATGTGTCGCTGGACAACTATCTCTTCTATTTGGACACCGCGCGCGCCGTGTGGGGGCAGGGGATCGATCTGAAGCCGGTGGGGGCGGTAGAGAGGGCAAAGACAGCCGGGTGAGGCGACGTGAGATGTGAAACGTGAGATCGCCCCCCGATCTCACGTTTCATGTCTCACGTCGCCTCACCCCGTGTAGCCGACATGCCCCGGCAATCAGATCACGTACATCCGTCTCCCGCCCGGGCGCGGGGCCAAAGGGATCGCTGACGCCCGCCGGGTCTGCGTTGAGGGTGCGCAGGGTCGTCAGGACGCAGTGGGGCAGCACGTCCAGATTGTAGCCACCTTCCAGCACGCCCACCAGCCGCCCGCCGCAGAGTTCATCGGCCAAGGCCATCAATTCACCGATCAGCGCGGCATAGCCCGCCACGCTCAGCCGCTCGTTTGCCAGCGGGTCCATCCAGTGGGCGTCGAAGCCGGCGGAGAGAAGGATCACATCCTGCTGGAAGCGGCGGGCCACGGGCACCAGCACCTGGCGGAAAGCGGCCAGATAACCCGCGTCCCCCACACCGGGCGGCAAGGGCAGATTGACGGTATAGCCCTGGCCCGATCCAGCGCCGATTTCGTCCAAAGCGCCGCTGCCGGGGTAATAGGGGTACTGGTGGGTGTTGAAGACGAGGACAGACGGATCGTCCCAGAACATCTCCTGGCTGCCGTTGCCGTGATGCACATCAAAGTCGACGATCAGCACCCGACCCGCGCCGTGGACTTTCTGGGCGTGGCGGGCGGCAATCGCCACATTGCCCAAGAGACAGAAACCCATGCCCGTGTGGGGCCGGGCGTGGTGGCCGGGTGGGCGCACCAGTGCAAAGCCGTTGCCGGCCTGACCGGTCAGCACGGCGTCGGTCACACCCAGCAGCCCGCCCGCGGCCAGCAGACTGGCCTGCCAGGTCGCCTCCACCACATACGTATCCGGGTCCACTTTCCCCCTGCCCCGGGACGACATCTTCTCCAACTGTTCCACGTAGTAGGCCGTATGTACGGCTGTGATGGCCTCGATGGGCGCGGGCCTGCTCTCCACCCGCAGCAGGCGTTCCAGAATGCCGTCGGCTTCCAGCAGATGCCACGTGCCTTCCAGCCGCCCGGAATGTTCCGGGTGGTGGGGAAAGGTGTGTTGCAGATTGAATGGGTCGTAGACGAGGGCGGTGGTCATAGGATTGTTTATCCTTTCAAAGCATACTTTTCCCGAATCGGCTTGGGAACTGTGATCTGATTGTCAGCCTACAATGAAGGATGAATCCTGTCAATCGAAGTTTATCTCTTGACAATCCCTTTTTCTTGCGCTACAATATAAACGAACGTTCATTTATTTCTGAGGTACTATCCAAATTACCCAATGACCCAACCACCCGACGACCCCACCCCCAAAGGCGAACGCACGCGCCAGGCCCTGCTGGACGCAGCCTATCAGCAATTTGTCCAGCGGGGTTTCCACGGCGCGTCCATACGAGTCATTGCCGACGGGGCGGGCATCACCCCCGGCGGCATCTACAACCACTTTGCCGGCAAGGACGATCTCTTCGCCGCAGTGGTACTGGCCCACCACCCGTTGACCCGCATCTTTCCGCAGTTGATTGCAGCCACAGGCAACAGCGCGGAGGAGCGGCTGCGCAATGCGGCCCAGCGTATCACCGACGAGCTGACCGCGGACGAGGGACTGCTCAACCTCTTTTTCATCGAAATGATCGAATGCCAGGGCGCGCATCTGGCCACCCTGGCCACAACGCTCATGCCCAAAGCGCTGGCCTTTGTGAGCGAACTGCACGCATCCGTCGCGACACCGCCGGGGATCACCCCCATTGGCCTCTTGCAGACATTTGTGGGAACGGTGCTGGCGACCGTTTTCACCCGCCGTTTTCTGGCCTCTGCCGGCGCGCCGACGGCTGCTTTGGCCGGGATCGAGCAGTTTATGGACATTTATTTGCATGGCATTTTGCGCGAGGAATAGAACGCGGACCGTAGGGCGGAATGGTATTCCGCCCACACTGGGCGGAATACCATTCCGCCCTACAGATAAAATAATCCGTGTGCTTATTTTTTGTCAGAAAGGAAACACCTGATGCAAGTGATAACAACCCCAACGGCTGAAATAGACACCCATCTCTGCCTGCCCCTGGACGCAGCCGGGGCAACGCTGGCGCGCACAGGCGGCAAAGGGCTGAATTTGATGAAGCTGGCCCAGGCTGGGTTCCCCGTACCCGGCGGATTTATCGTCACCACCGGCGGCTACGACGCTTTTGTCACCGGCGCGGGGCTGGCAGGTTGGATGGCGGGTGAAGTGGCCGTCATCGACACCGGCGACCCGGACAGCCTGGCCGCGCTTTCGGATCGCATCCGCACTCGCTTTCGGGAGAGCGCCGTGCCCCCGACTCTCGCCGAGACGATCCGCGCTGCCTACGCCAGCCTGGGCGGGCCAAAGGTAGCTGTGCGCTCCTCCGCCACTGCCGAGGACCTGCCCGACTTCTCCTTCGCCGGCCAGCAGGACACTTTTCTGAATGTGCTGGGCGACGATGCGCTGTTGGCCGCGGTGGTGGAGTGCTGGAGCAGCCTGTGGACAGCCCGGGCCATCGGCTACCGGGCGCGCAACGGCATCGACCAGTCGGCTGTTTCCCTGGCGGTGGTGGTGCAGGAGATGGTGCAGAGTGAGGTGTCAGGGGTGCTCTTCACCGCCAACCCACTGACTGGGCGGCGCACGGAGACAGTCATCGACGCCACACTGGGGCTGGGCGAGGCGCTAGTGGCCGGTCTGGTGCAGCCGGACCACTACGTGACAGAGACGGCCACCGGGCGCGTTATTGAGAAAAGGTTGGGGGCAAAGGCGACGATCATTCGCGGGGTGGACGGCGGCGGCACTGTCACTGAAGCGGCAGACGCCCGCGACCGGCAGGCCTTGAGCGACGACGCCATCGCTGCGGTCACGGCCCTGGGCAAACGGGTGGCCGACTTCTACGCTTCGCCCCAGGACATCGAATGGGGCTACGCCGACGGTCAACTATACCTGCTTCAGTCCCGGGCCATCACTTCTCTCTTCCCCTTGCCATCGCTGGGGGATGCGGTGGACCTGCATCTGTTCTTCTCCTTCGGCGCGGTGCAGGGAATGCTGGACCCGCTGACGCCGCTCGGCCAGGATACGATCTGTTCGGCTTTCTCCGGCGGCGCGCAACTTTTTGGCGTGAATATGGATTACCGCCATCAGAAGGTGTTATACGTGGCCGGGGAGCGGCTGTGGGTCAACCTGACCGGCCTTGTGCGCAACCGGGTGGGGCGCAAGCTCTTTCTGGGCGCATTCGGGGCTATCGAGTCCGGCGGGGCGCAGACTCTGCGTCCTTATCTGACTGATCCCCGGCTGGCCAGCCAGGGCGGCCCCACGCCTGTCACCATCCAACGCCTGCGCCGGTTGGCCGGCCAGGTGCTGCCCCGGCTGCTGGTCACGCTCATACAGCCGGAACGCAGCCGTCGGGAGATGTTCGAGCGCTTCGATGGATTGCTGGTGGAGTGCCACAAACGGTTGACGGCTGCGCCCACTTTTTCCGCTCAGGTGGAATTGATCTCCCAGATCGTGGGTACGCTTTTCAGCATTGTGCTGCCCCAGTTTATGCCTCGGATGATCGTAGGCTATGGATCGCTCAATCTGCTGCTGCGTATGGCCGATCTCCTCTCCGGTCAGGACTCCGCTTTCTCCCGCCAGAATGTGCTGACAATCACCCGGGGTCTGCCCCACAATGTGACCACCGAAATGGACCTGGCTCTCTGGCAGACAGCCCAGGCCATCCGCAGGGACGACGCGGCAGCGAAGGCGCTGCGCACGGGCGATCCCCAAATACTGGCCGATGATTATCTGCGGGAAAAGCTGCCCGCGGGATTGCAGCAGCCGCTGGCCGGTTTTCTGGAACGCTATGGGATGCGTGGGGTGGGGGAAATCGACCTGGGCCGTCCCCGCTGGCGGGAAAATCCCGTGCAGGTGATACAGACGCTCCAGAGCTACCTGTCCATTGACAATCCGGAGTCCGCGCCCGATCGGGTCTTCCAACGAGGGAAGGAGGCTGCTCACAACGCTATTGAAGAATTGGTGGCGACGACAGAGCGACTGCGCGGCCCGGTCGCGGGATGGGTGGTGCGACGGTTGGCCGGATGGGTGCGTGGGCTGGGTGGTCTGCGCGAGCTGCCCAAATTCACAATCATTCGGTTGATGGGTATGATCCGCCAGGCACTGCTGGCCCAGGGCGCGCGGCTTGTAGCGGAAGGGGTGTTGGAACAGGCAGGTGATCTCTTCTTCCTCCATTTGGACGAGTTGCAGGTGTTGGCGATGGGTGCGCCGGGGGATTGGAAAGGGCTGATCCGGCGGCGACGCGCGCTCTACGCCCAAGAGATACGGCGCAAACCGATTCCCCGGCTGCTGCTCAGTGACGGCACGGCCATCTATGAAGGATTGGGCGCAGACAACGGGGATGGCGATGGGGTGATTGTGGGCAGCCCGGTCTCTGCGGGCGTGGTGGAAGGGACGGTGCATGTGGTCTTCGATCCCCACGGCGCACAGTTGCAGCACGGCGAGATTCTCGTCTGCCCCGGCACGGACCCGGCCTGGACACCGCTCTTCCTGGCCGCGGGTGGACTGGTGACTGAGGTGGGCGGGATGATGACCCACGGCTCGGTGGTGGCCCGGGAGTATGGCATTCCCGCGGTGGTGGGGGTCGATCGGGCCACAGAGCGCCTGCACACAGGGCAGCGGGTGCGGATGGATGGCGGCAGCGGGCGGATTGAGGTGTTAGGAGATATGAGTTAGGAGTTAGGAGTTATGAGTTATGGCGGCATAATCCGTATTGCGTATTTCGTATTGCGTAAGCAGTGATGAATGGCGCTCCATTCGGGATTGGTTCGTCATGAAAAAGTCGGACTTCCTTCAATCCTCACGGATCACCGTCCGACAGAACGCCAATCACTACTACTTACGCAATACTCCGTACGGCGAAAAGATCGACCCTT
>JACQGT010000154.1 GCA_016199425.1 Chloroflexota bacterium | reverse complement strand
GTGTGGGGATTGACTGGGCGGCGCTGCACGGGGACGCGCCCCGGCGCAAAGTGGCCCTGCCCACCTACCCCTTCCAGCGCCAGCGCTATTGGGTGAACACCCTCACCCCAGCCCTCCCCCACAGTAGGGGAGGGAGTCTGCGCCCGCTGATTGACAGAGTGACCCATCTGCCCCAGCGCCAGGAAACGCTCTTTGAAAGCGAATTCAGCCTTCAGAGCCTGCCCTTTCTGGCCGACCACCGGGTCTTCGAGACGGTCATCTCCCCCGGTGCCTGCCAACTGGCTATGGCCCTGAGCGGTGCGCAACTGCTCCTGGCGTCGGGCCAGCCCGTGCAACTGGAAGATATTCTCCTGCCCCAGCCGCTGGTCATCCCCGGCGAAGAGGCGCGCACCGTACAGGCGCTCTTTGGCCCGGCTGATTCGGCCAGCAGCGCCACAGCCAACGGGCGCGGCCCCCAGACCGGGGCGTCCTCCCGCCACGCCTTTCAGGTGATCAGTTTCCCGGCGGGGCCGTTGCAGAGCGTGCGCGCGGCAACGCCCGCCACCCACGCCACGGGCTACGCCTCGCCCCTGTCCGGGCAGCCCGCTGTTGTCGATCTGGCGGCCTTGCGCCAGCGCTGCCCCCAGCCCGTCGATCTGGCCGGTTTTTATGCGGGTACGGCGCAGGCCCACATCGCGCTCGGCCCCGCCTTCCGCTGGCTGGCTGAGGCGTGGCAGAGCGAAGAAATCAGCGCCGATCCGTCCGGTGCGCCTTCGATACTGGCCCGCATTCGTCTGCCGGAGGCCAGCGGCGGGATGACAGGCTATCTGCTTCATCCGGGGCTGCTGGACGCATGTTTCCAGGCGGCAGGGCTGGAGGGGATGGGCCAGGAAACCCGGCTGCCCTTTGCCGCCGAACGCATCCGGCTCTATGCGCCTGTGACTGGCGAAGAGTGGTGGTGTCACACCCGCCAGGCGCAGAACGGCACGTGGACGATTGCCCTTTTGGACGGCCAGGGCAGCCCGCTTCTGGCCATCGACGGCTTTGAGACCCGGGCAGTGAAAGCCGACGCCATTCAGGGCGCGCACCTGCGCGCCGACTGGCTCTACACCCTGCGCTGGGAAGCTGCGCCGGCCGACGAGAACGGCCCGGTCTTCTCCCCTGCCTGCTGGCTGTTGCTGGGGGGCGACGATCCCCTGACCGACGGGCTGGCCGCACGGCTGGCCGGCCAGGGCGCGGCGGTGGTGACGGCCCAGGCTGGCGATGTCTACGCCTTTGCTGGGGACCAGACGGGCGGGGCAGCGGCGACGGTCACTCCGGGCAACCCGGCCCACTTCCAACGGCTGCTGGCGGATGTGGCGGCCCGCTATCCGTCGGTCGGGGTAGCCTATCTGTGGGGCGCGCGCGCCGGGGCAGAAGACGACGACATCCCCGGCCAGACCCTTCGCCTGAGCAGCGGTCTGCTCCATCTGGCCCAGGCCCTGGCCGACGCGCCCTTTCCCCCCTCTCCTGCGGGAGAGGGGTCGGGGGTGAGGGTCGTGCGCCTCTGGCTGGTGACGCGCGGCGCTGCCTTCGTAGGGCGGACTGACAGTCCGCCCTACGCGGCCGCCAGCGCGCTCTGGGGGCTGGGCCGGGTGTTGGCCCAGGAGATGCCGGCGCTGAACTGTGCAGCCATCGATCTGGACGGGAACGACCCGGCTGTCCAGGCCGAGCGTCTGCTGGGGGAATTGACCCGGACGGCTGCGCCCGCGTCCGCACCCCTGGCTGGGCAGATCGCCTGGCGGGGCGGGCAGCGCTACGCGGCGCGGCTGGTCCGCTGGTCGCCCCCGGCGCAAGGCAAAGAACGTACCCTCCGGGCAGATGGCAGCTATCTGATCACCGGCGGGCTGGGCGGGCTGGGGCTGGAGACGGCCCAACAGCTTATCGACGACGGCGCACGCCATCTGGTCATGAGCGGGCGCAGCGGCGCGACGAGCGAGGCGGCCCGGACGGCTCTGGCCCGTTGGCGGGAGCAGAGGGTGGATGTGCAGGTGGTCCAGGCAGACATCGCCCGGCGGGAGGATGCCGAGCGGCTGATTGCCGCCTGCGACGCGCGCGCGCCCCTGACTGGGATTGTCCACGCCGCGGGTGTGCTGGACGACGGCGCGCTGGCGCAACAGTCCGCGGCCCGTTTTGCCGCAGTGATGCAGCCCAAAGTGGCGGGGACGTGGCATCTGCACCGGCTGACCGCGCAGCGGGAACTGGACTTCTTCGTCTGCTTCTCCTCCGCGGCTTCGCTGCTCGGCTCGCCGGGGCAGAGCAACTACGCAGCGGCCAACGCTTTTGTGGATGGGCTGATGGCCCAGCGGCAGGTGGCGGGTCTGCCCGGCTGCGCGGTCCAGTGGGGGCCGTGGGCCGAAGTGGGGCTGGCCGCCCAGCTCACCGAGCGGATGCAGGCCCAGGGGATGGGGATGATTCATCCCGCCCAGGGCCGGGCCATTTTGGGAGCGCTGCTGGCCGACGGACCGGCCCAGGTGGGGGTCATCCCGGCTCGCCTTTCGCCGCTGGGCGAGATTGTAACGCAAGCTGTCAGCTTGCGGCGGTCCGTCGCCGACCCGGCCAAACCCCGGCTGGGCGAAGCCTTGCAGGCGGCCTCGCCTGCCGAGCGGCCCCGGCTGCTGGAGGAATATCTGCGCCAGGAGATTGCCCAGGTCTTGCGCCTGCCTGTTGCGGTGCAGATCGGCCTCGAGGATCATCTCTTCCAGTTGGGCTTTGATTCGCTGATGGCGGTGGAACTGAAGAACCGGCTGCAGAACGCCCTGGGCGTACCCTTGCGCTCCACGCTACTCTTCGATCACCCGACTTTGGCCGGGCTGATCGGGCATCTGGCGGGCGAGAACGGGCAGGGGGCAGCAGAGGCGTCGATGCCGCCGCTGGTGAAGGTGGAGAGAAGCGGGCCGATCCCCCTCTCCTTTGCCCAGCAGCGGCTCTGGTTCAACCAGACCAGCAACCGGGCTGCTTCCTACAATATTCTGGCCCCCTTCCGGCTGGCGGGCAGGCTGGATGTGGCCGCGCTGGAGCGAAGCCTGATAGCTGTGCAGGAGCGGCACGAAGTGCTGCGCACGACTTTCCCAACGGTGGACGGCGAAGCTGTGCAGGTAATTGGGGAAGCCCGGCCTGTGCAGTTGTCGCCCGTACATCTACCGGGGCTGGCGGAAGCAGAGCGGGCCGCGGCCTGTGAGCGGCTGATCCGGCAGGAGGTGGAGCATCTCTACGACCTGGCGCAGGGGCCGTTGTGGCGGGTGGTACTGGCGCAGTTTGACGAGGCGGATTACTTCCTGCTGCTGGCCTTTCACCACATTCTGCTGGATGCGGGTTCGCTAGGGCAACTGCTGGAGGAACTGAGTCAGCTTTATAACGGCTACCGCCGGGGCGCAGCGGTGCAACTGTCGCCGTTGGCCTTCGACTACGCGGATTACGCCCACTGGCAGCGGCGCACCCTGACGCCGGAGGTGATCGAGAGCCGGGTGCAGGGGTGGGCGGCGCGGTTGAGCGGCGATGGGCCACTCTTTGCCCTGCGCAGCGACCGCCCCCGCCCGGCCCAGGAGAGCCTGCGGGGCGGGATGGTTCCTCTGCGTATCAGCGTCGGACAGGTGGAGCGGCTGCGGGCGCTGCAAAGTGTCACGGGCGCGACGCTCTTCCATACGGTGCTGGCGGCCTGGACCGCGCTGCTCTACCGCTGGGGAGAAGGGGACGAGCTGGTGGTGGGGTCGCCCTTTGCCAACCGCCCCCATCGGGAGCTGGATGGGGTGGTCGGCCATTGGGGCAGTATGCTGCTGCTGCCCCTGGGCTTCCGGGCGGAGATGACCTTTGAGGAGTTGGCGCAGCAGGTGGGCCAGGCAACCCAGGCAGCCATTGCCGCGGATGTGCCTTTCGACCGGCTGGTGCAGGCCCTGCCCCCGGCGCGCAAGCGTATCAATCTGCCCCATCAGGTCTTTTTCAGCTTTGCGCCGGGGCGGAGCAACCGCCTGCGCCTGGACGGACTGACCGCAACGGCTCTGGAGAAAAAGAGCAATCTGATACGCCCGGACGTGGCCCTGACGGTGTGGGAAGAGGAAGAAGCGGAGGGGGTCGCCCTGGCGGGGATGTGGGAGTACAAGCTCGACCTCTTCGAGGAGGAGACGATCCGGGGGATGATGGCAGATTTCCACCGGCTGCTGGATACGGTGACTGCGGAGCCGACCAGCCGCATCGGGGATGTATCGTTGGCTTGCCAGCAGATGGAAGAGGAGGGAATTCATGCGTACAGCTAAAATTTTGTTGCTCGTCGGTACAATTGTCTTCAGCAGCGATCTGGGGCCGCTGCACCAGATTCAGTATATGCGGGTGATCGGCGTTCTCGCGACGCTGCTGTTCGGCGTCACCGCCTGGCTGATGTTCAGCCAGCGCGGCGCGCATCGGCTGTTGGGCAGATTTACCCTTTCCACGGGCCTGCTTTTCGTCGCGGTTGGGGTAATTACAGTCGGGCTTCTGGCGACAGGCAATACAGTCTTCTACGACACCTACAGTATTTTTCTGCTGTTACCAGTCTATCTGAATACCATTCTGGCTTTTGTCTTCCTGCGCGAGAGGAAATGACAAGCCGATCCTATCGGGCGGTTCACACATCGGGGGAGAGGATTCTATGAACGTTGCAGATTCACACGTTTTTCACGGCTCTGGCTGGCAGAACCCGTATCGGGTCGCCGAGTATGGCAAAGGCATCTATCTGTATGATTCCGAAGGCAAGTGCTATCTGGACGCCATCGCCGGCACCCACGTAGTCAGCATCGGGCACGGGGTGGAAGAGGTGGCCGACGCGGTGGCGGCCCAGCTACGCAAGCTCTCGTTTGTCAACAAAGGCCAGTTCACGACCGCGGCCCAGGAGGAGCTGGCCGAGGTGGTGACCGCCCTGGCCCCGGCGGGGATGGACCGGGTGACCTTCCCGACAGGCGGCTCGATTGCCAACGAAATGGCCCTGCTCATTGCCCAGATGTACCACAAGGAGCGGGGCAAGCCGGGCAAAGTCAAGATGATCTCCCGCTGGCACAGCTATCACGGGCGCACCCTGGCGACCGCCGCGATGTCGGGCAGCGCGGCTATCCGCCAGAGCATCGCTCCCTACGATCTGGGCTTTCCCCACATCCAGGCGCCCCACTGCTACCAGTGCCCCTTTCACCTCACCTTTCCCGGTTGCCAGTTGGCCTGCGCCGACGATCTGGCCCGTACCCTGGAGCAGGAAGGGCCGGATTCCATCGCCGCCTTCATCGCCGAGCCGATTGTGGGCGGATCGGGCAGTGGCATCACCCCGCCGCCGGGCTATTACGAGCGCATCCGGGAAATCTGCGACGAGTATGACATCCTCTTCATCTCGGAGGAGGTCATCACCGGCTTTGGACGCACGGGCAAGAATTTCGGCATCGATCACTGGAATACCATCCCCGACATCATCACATCCACCAAAGCCCTGAGCAGCGGCTATGCGCCCATCGGCGCGATTATTGTCCACGGGCGCATCTGGGACACTTTCGTCAACGGCAAGCGCAAAATGGTGCCCGCCTTTACCACCTATTCGGGCCACCCGGCCAGTTGCGCCGCGGCCCTGGCCGTGCAGAAGTACATCGCCCGCCATCAGCTCATCGACCGCAGCGCCCGGATGGGAAGTTATCTGATGACCCAACTGTGCAAACTGGCCGAGCGGGAGCCGCTGATCGGTGATGTGCGGGGTAAAGGGCTGATGATCGGGGTGGAGTTTGTGCAGGATCGGGCCACCCACAAGCCCTTCCCCCGCAAGCACCAACTGATCGAGACGATTGTGAAGACGGGGCTGGAAAATGGGCTGATTCTGCGCGGGCGGCCCGGCACAGGCGTTGGGATCGATGGGGATCATACGCTGCTGTCGCCCCCCTTTGTCATCTCAGAGGAGCAGTGCGATGAGCTGGTCCAGCGCTTTGAGAGTACGCTGACACAGGTCAAGCAGAGGTTGAAACTCTCGGTTTGACCGGCCACCCCTGGATACATAAGCAAAGGAGATTCTGATGATGGCAACGAAGATGAAGCTGCCGGGTGTGGTTGAAACCGCCAATGGGGCAGAGAGACCTATGACCAGAACCGATCTGCAGAAGGAAATGTTCTGGCTGACGAATATCTACACTGTCTCCCAGTGCATTTTTACCGCGACGGCATTAGGCATCGCAGACCTGCTGGCGGAGGGAGGCAAAAGTTGCGATGAGTTGGCCGCGGCCACAGAGACCCAAAGTGTGCCTCTTTATCGCCTGCTGACCGCGCTGGACGATATTGGGGTTGTGCGGGAGACGACGCCCCGCTTCTTTGAGCTTGCGCCTCTGGGAAGCTGTCTGCTGACCGGCTCGGACAACTCTCTGCGCAATTACATTCTGCTCACTGCGGATCACTACTACGCCTGTTGGCCCGATCTTCCCTTCAGCCTGCGCACGGGGACCAGC
The DNA here is from genome assembly GCA_016199425.1 of Chloroflexota bacterium. Classification (GTDB taxonomy): domain Bacteria; phylum Chloroflexota; class Anaerolineae; order Caldilineales; family Caldilineaceae; genus JACQGT01. Next base: position 1,121 of record JACQGT010000154.1, on the reverse strand, counting down.
GCCTTCGTCCACCAGCACGGCAAGGAGCAGTACGCCTACGTCAAAGAGCGCCCGGAACTGGCGGCTATCTTCGACCGGGCGATGATTGAGCTTTCCAATATGCACAACGACCCGATTGTCAACGCCTATGACTTTTCCGGCGTGGAGCGGGTGATGGATGTGGGCGGCGGCCAGGGAGGGATGGCTCTTTCGCTCCTGCGCCGCTATCCCCATCTGCGCGTCGTTGTTTTCGATCAGCCCCACGTCATTGAACGGGCCAGACCCTTCCTGGAGCAGAGAGGGGTGCTGGATCGCTGCGAGCTGGTGGGCGGGGATTTCTTCGAGGAATTGCCAGGGGGTGTGGATGTCTGTCTCGTCAAGAATGTACTCAACGACTGGGACGACGCCCAGACCCTGACCATCCTCGGCCACTGTCGCCGGGCAATCGGCGCAGACGGGCGGCTGCTGGTGGCCCAGCGGCTCGGCTCCGCCGCAGCCACCCTGGAGACAAAAATTCTGGATATGAACAAACTGCTGATCCGCTCGGCTTCCCGCAGCATCCGCACAGAAGAGGATTGGCGGCAGTTGTTCGACAAAACCGGTCTGCGCTTGCAGCGGGTGATCCCTACGGAGACCGAATACAAAATTGTGGAAGGTGTGTCGAAGGGTAACTACTCAGGTGCGACGCACTCGCCACACCGGGTTTGTGTATAGAATCCTGTCCTGGCGAGTGCGTCGCACCTGGACCTGAGTAGTTACGTCGAAGGAATCGTAGGTGCGGTTTTTCGCCGCACGTCAATGGGATTGGCTTGTTGTGAGGTTTTCAACCCCACTACGGAGCAAGAACGCGAATTCACAAAATCACCAAAGGAGAAGCTATGTCAAACCTGCGTATTCTCACATTGCTGTTGATTGCCGCGCTGCTCATCAGCGCCTGCCAGCCCATCGCGGTCAACCCGCCCGCGGCCCCCGCGGAAGCGCCCACCGCCGCGCCTGTGGCGGAGCCGACAGCCACGACCGAGGCCGAAGCCGAAGAAGCGCCCCTACCCGATTTGGGCGTGCTACAAGTCGCCTTTGTACCCATCCTGGGCAGTGCGCCCTTCTTTGTGGCCGCGGAAATGGGCTACTTCGCCGAGCAGGGG
>JACQGT010000148.1 GCA_016199425.1 Chloroflexota bacterium | reverse complement strand
GGCTACGCCACCCTATGCAACACGAAATACGCAATGACTTTACCTAACCCGGCTGGGCAACTCCTCCCCCCGCAGCCCCGCCAGCAGATTGTCGATGGTGCGCCGGGCCATATTGTAGCGGCTCTGGCGGGTGGCGCTGCCCAGGTGGGGGGCGATGATGAGGTTTTCCATCTTCAGCAGGGGGTGATCCCTGGGCAGCGGCTCCGGCTCGGTTACGTCAATGGCCGCGCCCGCGATCCATCTGTTCTGCAGAGCTTCCAGCAGCGCGTCGTGATCCAGCACGCCCCCCCGGGCCACATTGACGAGATAGGCGGTCGGCTTCATCAGCAACAACTGCTCCCGGCCAATCATGCGCCGGGTTTGCGGCGTCAGGGGCATATTGAGGGTCACGAAGTCGGACTGTTGCAGCAGTTCGTTGAGACTGGCATAGCGCACGCCTAATTCTGCTTCGGCCTGGGGATCGGGCTTGCGGTTGTGATAGAGAACCGTCATATCGAAGCCGCTGGCCCGTTTCGCCAGCACTTTGCCGATGCGCCCCATGCCCACAATGCCCAGGGTGGAGCCGTGGATTTCCTGGCCGTGCCACAAATTCGGATCGTAGGCGGTGAAGGCAGAGCTGCGGGCGTAGCGGTCGCCGATGAGGATATTGCGGCCAATCGCCATCAGCAAGGCGAAGGTAAAGTCCGCGGTGGCCCCATCCACAAAGCCGGGTGTATTGCCCACAGGGATATTGCGGGCGCGGGCGTCGGCCAGGTTGACGTGATCCACGCCCACGCCGAAGTTGCTGATCACCTTTAGATGGGGCATACGGTCCATCAATGCGCCGTCGGTGGGTGGGTGACCGTAGGTGAGATAGCCGTCGATGCGTCCCAGCAGTGCCTCGTCTTGCAGTGCGTCCTTCAGAAAATGAATCTGGCAGGTGTCGCCCAGCATCTCCAGCATTGTAGGGGGCAGGGCCGTGTCGATAAGCAGGTGATAGGGCATCACGCCAGACTCCGATTCAAATACCCCACCACATCCCGGAAGCTGATGATTCCGGTGGGTCGATTCTCCTCGTCCACCAGAGGCAGGTGGCGAAAGCCGTGCAGGGACATCAGATGGAGGGCCTGGGCGATGGGCAGGCCGGCCTTCATGGCGATCGGATTGGGGGTCATATAATCACCGATTTTGGCCCCGGTCAGATCGTCCACCAGACCAGTCACACGCATCAGTACATCCCGTTCGGTGAAGATGCCGCTCAGCCGGTCTTCCTCATCGGTGACCACCAGACAGCCAATGTTGTGTCGGTTCATCTGGCGGATGGCCCTGGAGAGGGAACTGCCGGCGTCGATGGTGATGGGAACCTTCGGATTTAGGGCTGAGATGCTTTCCTGGGTCAACTGGTCCTGCACATCTGTCGTCACAACTTCGGGGCGCTCCAGATCGTCCAGATACTCCTCGTCCAGCGCCAACGGCAATTCGCCCGCCATCTCGGACTGCACCTCCTCGCGCGCCGAGACCGTCCACAGATCGTCAGCCCGGTAGAGTTTGTTCAGATCGCCCATACCCCGTTTGGTCTGGGCCTGGGCCACCTGTTCCATAATTCCCGCGGCGTAAGTGGGCTTGCGCACATCGCGAATCACCCCCATGGGCGCGGGATATTCCGGGTGTTCCATACTGCCCAGGATCGAAGCCAATGGCTTGGATGTGGCATCGTGGACCAGAATCTCGCTCAGGTCCACCGCATCCAGAGAGACAATCTCCGGGGTAAAGCCGCGCATACGAATGCCTTTATCCCGATCCTTGCCAAAGATCAGCGGCATTCCGTGCTCCAGATTAAGCAGCACATCGTCCCGGTTGGTGCGGTCGCTGAACGCGTTCCACTCGTTCGGGTTGAAGATGACGCAGTTCTGGTAAACCTCGACAAAAGCTGTGCCCTTGTGGGCCGCGGCTTTGCCGAGAACTTCGGCCAGATGCTGGGGATTGGAGTCGATGGAGCGGGCCACAAAGGTTGCCTCGGCGGCCAGGGCCAGGGAGATCGGGTTCACAGGCGATTCGATAGTGCCCATGGGCGATGATTTGGTGACCGTTCCCACACGGGAAGTAGGCGACGCCTGCCCCTTCGTCAACCCGTAGATGCGGTTGTTGAAGAGGATAATTTTCATATTCACGTTGCGGCGCAGGGCGTGGATCAAGTGGTTGCCGCCGATGGAGAGACCGTCGCCGTCACCGGTGACCACCCAGATGCTCAGTTCCGGGTTGGCAATCGCCAGCCCTGTCGCCAGGGTGGGCGCGCGCCCGTGGATGCTGTGAATGCCGTAGGTGTCCATATAATAGGGGAAGCGGCTGGAGCAGCCAATGCCCGAAATGAAGACGATATTCTCCTTAGGCACACCGAGCTCCGGCATCACCCGCTGCACCTGGGCCAGAATGGAGTAGTCGCCGCAGCCGGGACACCAGCGCACGGTCTGGTCCGAGACAAAATCCTTGCGGGTCAGTGTGATTTCGTTGGTCATTGTTTCGCTCATCGCTCTACCCCTTGCCCAGTGTTTGGGTAATCACTTCACGGACTTCACCGATTTGCAGGGGACGGGCCTGCAATTTGCTGTACTTCTCCACCTTCACGCCGAACTTGCCCTGCAAAAGCAGAGCCAACTGTCCGCTGTTTAGCTCCGGCACAAGAATCTTTTTGTGACGCTTCAAAATCGCTTCCAAATTGCGGGGGAAGGGGTTGAGAAAGCGCAGATGGGCGTGGGTCACCGACTGGCCGGACTTCTGGGCCCGGGTGACAGCCGTGTGCACGACGCCGTAGGCGCCGCCCCAACTGACCACCAGCAACTCCGCATCTTCCGCGCCAAAGAGCTCCTGCTCCGGGATAAAGTCGGCCAACCGGGCGATCTTCGCGGCCCGTTCGCGCGTCATCTGTTCGTTGTGTTGAGGATCGTAGCTGACGCTGCCCGTCTCCGGTGCTTTGCTCAGACCACCGATCCGATGTTCCAGCCCCGGTGTGCCGGGGATAGCCCAGGGCCGGGCCAGGGTTTCCGGGTTGCGC
>JACQGT010000147.1 GCA_016199425.1 Chloroflexota bacterium | reverse complement strand
CTCCACCGTAGGCTCGACCCCTACTTCCTGGGCCAGAATGGCGTGACATCTCTCGTATTGGGCCAGGGCCGCGGCCCGATCCCCGGCCAGATCGTAGAGGCGCATCAGCGCCCGGTGAACGTCCTCGCGCCAGGAATCGATGCGAACCATCTGGCGAAAGCTTTCAATAGCTGCCGAGAAGTGGCCCTGGGCCGCGGCTGCCTGGCCTTGCGCCTCCAACCGGTCCAGAACCCGGCTTTGGATCTGCTCCCGAGTGGTAAAGAGCCATTCCTCCCAGCCCTGGGCATCGGCGATATCGAAGCCCTGCAGAAAGGGTCCCCGGTAGAGTTGTGGCCGGGTGGTAAGCTCGGCTACGTCCAGTGTGTAGTCGCTCTCCCCGCCAAAAGCGATAAAGCCCAGCTCGACGCGCAGCATCCCTTCTGGCAACAGCCCGCGCAGATTGGCCAGAGCCTGACGCAGACTGGCCGCAGCCTGTTTGGGCGCGCTTTCGCTCCACAACAGCGTCTGCAAATGCTCGCGGGAGAAAGATTGGCCGGCGTGATAGGCCAGATAGATCAGCAGGGCCTGGGCTTTGCGGGTCTTGAAGCCTGCCAACGGTTTGCCATCCAACAGGATTTCCAGAGAGCCGAGAGAGCGTAATTCCAGGGAGGGCATAGGAGAGAACCTGGTCCGGAAAAGAACTTTTCGTTTCGCTGCACGCGGGGGGTAGGCCCCTATTATACTCCGCGGCGGCGCGAAAGCACAGTTTCCACGCCCAGAGAAATTGAAACCGACAGCCCCTGTGAAATTCGATTTCACACATTTTTCACACATCTGGTCGTAGACTGGCGCAATGAACCGCTCCTCGAATCGCTATCATTCCTATCTGCTGCGCATCTGGCGCGAGGAAAGCGCCGTTCCCATGCACTGGCGGATCAGCCTCACCAGCGCGGACAGCAGCGAACGGCTTGGCTTTCCCACACTGGAAGCCGCATTTCTTTTTTTGCGTGGCCAAATGCAGCACTGGGAGAACAAGGACGGGACGCCCAACTTCCTCGACACGGGTAACGACGGCGACGACATCGCCGACAGTGTGGAAGGTGCCGGCAACCCCGATAGAGAAGGAGGCCAATATGAAATTGAACGGATTTAGGACAATCATATGGTTGCTCTTGCCCGCGATTGTTGCACTGATCTTCAGTCCCCCGGTGCTGTCCCAATTCCAGGATCGGGTGACCGCGCTCCCCAGCGCCACCTTTGTCGTGGACAGCCTGGGTGAAGAAGGCGACATCGACCCCGGGGACGGGGTCTGCGCCACGCCCCAGAACACTTGCACGTTGTTCGCCGCCATCAGCGAGTCCAATCGCTTGCCCGGAAACCATACCATCACCTTCGGCATCACCGGCGCCATCTCCACCTCTTTGTCCGGCTGCCCACACTACAGGATCCGCAGCGAGGGCCTCGTCATCGACGCCACAGGCCAGTCGGTCGACGGCGCACCCGGCGTCGTCTTTCGCCTCGATAGCAATAGTACGGGCAGAGCTGTTGAGGGACTGTGTATCCAGGCCAACAACGTCACGATCAAGGGGTTGCAGATCGAAAACTTCCTTATCGGCATCCGGGTGGACGGCAACGACAACACCATCGAGCGAAACGTTCTCGTGGATAACGGGCAAGCAATAGCCATCCTCCCCGGGTTCGCCAACAACGTGGTCATTGGGAACCTCATTGGTCTGAACGCCGAGGGCGTCGCCGTGCCCAACGGTATCGGCATCCGGGTGGAAGGCAACGACAACATCATCGGCACGGGCAACTCTGGCGAAGGCAACGTGATCAGCGGCAACCGGGGCGACGTTGGCCTCGAAGGATACGGGGTGGTGCTCCACGGCAGCCGCAACGTGGTGGCTGGCAACCTGGTCGGCACCGATCCCACGGGCACCCAGGCCATAGGCAACCAGCGAAGCGGCATCTTGGTGGTATTTCTTTCCTCCGCCTCCGGCGTCCCCAGGGACAACCGCATCGGGGTCAGCACCAATGCATCCGAGGGTAACATCATCGGCGGCAATGGGCACGACGGCATCACGGTCAGCGGGAACGCCAAGGGCACTATCGTCGCCGGCAACAGCATCGGTACCGCCGGCACCGGTGCGAATCTGGGTAACACCAACAATGGCGTCTTTGATGAGGCCATCTTCACCCGGATCGGCTCCGACGGCGATGGGGTGAACGACGAGATCGAGGGCAACCGCATTGCCCACAATGGCAACGGTGTGGCTTTGTTCCCCGGCGCCGGTGGCGCCCGCATCAGCCGCAATAGCATCTTTGCCAACCCCGGCCTGGGTATCGACCTGTTCCAGTCTGATCCGCCCCAGGGCGGACCCAGCGCCAACGATCCTGGAGACGTCGACGAATTCGGGGCCAACCGGCTACAGAACTGGCCGGAGATCAGCCAGATATCCCCGAGCGGCGGCCAGCTCCAGGTCCGCTTCCGGGTGGATACCGCTACCATCCGCGCCACCTATCCGCTCACCGTGGAGTTTTTCATCGCCGAGAGCACGGCCATCACCGCCTCGGGTCAGGTCTATCTGGCCTCCGTGCTGTATCCGGCGGACGAGGCCCAGCACACGGTGACCCGATCCTTTGTGCCCAGCCAGATGCCGGGCCCCGGCGCACCCATCGTGGCTACCGCCATCGACGCCCAGGGCAACACCTCCGAGTTCTCCTTCCCCCCGGTTTTGGTGGGTGTGCCCGCCCAGCCCGATCTGCTGATCAAACAGCTCGGCGAGCCGGACACCGCCTATGCCCTGGATGATGTCTACCAGACCGTGCCCACTGGCGACCAGATCGAGACCCAGGACGCTACGGCCAACATCCATGCGGAGTACGACGTAAAGCTGGAAAACGACGGGGACACCGCCGCCTCGTTCGTACTGAGAGTGAGCGAAGAGGGTGCATCCGAGTGGCTCACGTCCTATCTTGCGCCTGATGGCGCCTCCCTCTTCCCCAGCGAGCCCTACACCACAGCCAGCCTGGAACCGGGGGAGAGCGAACTCGTCAGCGTGCGCATGACGCCGATGGCGGCCCTCACCCGCGGCGAAACAATGACCGCCACCTTCCAGGTCTTTCTGGACGCCGCGGATACTGTACCGCTGGACGCCGTCCAGGCCGTGGCCAAGGCCCCCTTCCTGGATGTGCGCAAGGAGACGGAGATCATTCCCTCCCCCGTAGCGCCCGGCCAGTTGATCACCTACACTGTGCGCCTGTTCTGGAGCGGGCCCGATGGCGCCGTGGCGCCCGGCATTCTGGCAGATCGGATCCCCGACCACACCGAATTTGTCGCGGGATCCGCCAGCGCCACCCTGGGCCAGGTCGATTTCGTCACCAACAAGATCGAGTGGTCGGGCGATCTGGTTGCGAATGAGAGCCTGGCCCTGATTCGCTTCACTGTGCGGGTCGCTTGCAGCAGCCTGATGGCTCTGAACAACGCCGATTGGCCGCAGTTCATCCGTAACCAGGCCACCGGCACCCTGGGACCCTACGACTGGCAGGTAGAGAAGTCGAGTATACTGTCCAAACCGGACCTGCAGATCGCCGGCCTGGAGGTGACCCAGGCCATCCAGGATCTGGCCAACGCCGCGCCCCTGGTCAAGGATAAATTCACCTACGTCCGGCTCTATCCCACGGCAAAGTACGAGAACGGTACATCCTTCTGCAAGACTGTGCCGGACGTCAAGGCGCAGTTGAGCGGCGGCCCTGGCGGCCCGCTCCAACACAGTAGGCCCAGGCCGATGCGGGTTCTCGTGCGGCCCGGCGCACAGAGGCCGACACGAGAGGAACGGGCCAACCTGCAGGAGAGCTTCTACTTTTTCAATCTGCCCAAAGGGTGGCGGGACCACAACTACACGTTGGTAGCCGAGATCAATCCTGGCTGCGAGCGGCCGGACGCGAATTGTGACAAGAATACGCTGGAGCTTCCTCTGGAGTTCGCGCCTACGCAGGATATCAACCTCTTCATCTACCCCGTGCGCTACACCCGCGGTGGACAAAACCTGCTCGCGCCCACCGACGATCTCTTTGAGCACCTGCGTTACTTCATGCGTGTCTATCCTCTGTCTATCGGCAATTTCAACCTGCATGTGAAAGAGATCTTGGAGTTCAACGGAGATCTCAGCACAGCAAACGGATGGACTCGTTTGCTCAAATTGGTGAATGAGCAGCGCCCGTTCTCCTGGCGGGAGTCGACCAACGCTCAGTATGTGGCGCTGCTGCATCAAAACGTCTTCACAGGAATGGTTAACCGCATCAATGGAGCCAATCTGCAGGCGGCCAATGGGGTGAAGCTTCAACCCGATCCAAACGCAACAGGTATCATCTTCGCCCACGAGATTGGACACACATTCGGCCGCGAGCATGTCCGGTGTGGAGGTCCAGCCGGGTCTATAGATTTCGCCTACCCCTATAACGGCTGCAACCTCAGCACCGGCGGCGCCGATACGTACTGGGGCCTCGACGTCACCGAGGTCATCGACCCGATTGGTACCGCGGATTTCATGAGCTATGGCCAGATCAGGTGGGTCTCGGATTATACCTATCGGGCGCTGCTTGCCAGGCTGCAGGCTGACGCCGGCGCCCTGCACCGCTTGCCGGCGCGGTCCGGGGATGAGCGCTTGCTCGTCCAGGGCACGGTCAACCTCCAGGACGGCACAGCCAGCCTGGACGAGGTGTACCGCTTCGAGAACCCCTTCTATCCGGAAGACGTCCCCGGTGGTGCATATACGCTGGAACTCCAGGACAGCAGTGGACAAACGTTGATCACCGATACCTTCGATCTCGCCGTCACGGTATCAGGATTTATCACTCCGACCGCCGGCTCCTTCCAGCGGGCCCTGCCCCACGACCCCCGCATCACACGCGTGGTGCTCAAGCAGGGCGACACCGTCCTGGCCAGCCGCACCGCCAGCGCCCACCCGCCCACGGTGACCGTCACCTTCCCCAACGGCGGCGAAATGCTGGAGGGCGAGGTGACCCTGCGCTGGACGGCCTCCGACCCCGACGGCGACCCCCTGGAGTACGTGGTCCAGTACAGCGCCGACGACGGCGCTACCTGGGAAGCGGTGGCCGTGGGCATCACGGAGACCACAGCCAGCGTGGACACGTCTACCCTGCCCGGCGGCAATCAATCCCTCATCCGGGTGGCGGCCAGCGACGGCTTCCACACCGCCTACGACCAGTCGGATGCGACCTTCCGCGTGCCCCGCAAGGGACCGACCGTCTGGATCGCCGAGCCGCCGAATGGGGCAATCTTTCCGCCGGGAATGCGGATCACCCTGTTCGGTCGGGCCTACGACCAGGACCTGAACTACCTGCTGGAGGCGTCCCTCGCCTGGGCATCAGACCGGGATGGACCCCTGGGCACGGGCCAGGAGCTGAACCTGTCCAGCCTCAGCCCCGGCCTGCACACCATCACCTTGACGGCCACGGACGATGAGGGTATGAGAGGGACGGCCAACGTACAGATCTTCATCGGCCATCGAGTGTTCCTACCCGCGGTGCTGTCCAGGTAAGTTGGGCACAGGCGAACGGTCGCGGTTGTGGCGTCACACGGCCAACCGCTGCTCGACACCACCTTCGCCAACATCCCCGGCTTCCCCCAGGCCTACCCGGACGGCTATCCCGGCGGCAGCCACCCGGCGCAGACGGGTGCCGTAGCGGCCAACAGCCTGGGCTACGTCTTCGGCAACGCCGTGATGGACGCCACCTACCACGTCGAGCGCACCTTCGCCCACACGGGCCGCTCGCTCACGCTCGACTTCCAGGCCTTCGGGTTGCAGACCCCCGAAGACGAAAGCTGGGGCCTCGACGACGTCACCGTGACCGTGGACCCGGCGCGGGCAGCTGCTGCCCGCCAGCACCCCGTGAACCGTTCCGGCGGGTTTTCACACATTTTTCACACCCCGACGCGTAGACTGGCGCAATGAACCGCTCCTCGAATCGCTATCATTCCTATCTGCTGCGCATCTGGCGCGAGGAAAGCGCGATTGCTCCGCACTGGCGGGTCAGCCTGACCAGTGTGGACAACAGCGAGCAATTGGGCTTTCCCACACCCGAAGCCGCCTTTCTCTTTTTGCGCGAGCAAATGCAGCGGTGGGAAGAGGAAAGGTCCAAAAACGAAGCCGACAGGAACGAATGAGTTTCCCGACACAGGAGAATATCCAATGAACAATCGACGAATGCAACTTTTTGCCCTGGGGGTGACATTTCTGGCCCTGCTCGGCCTATTTGTGGCAATGCCCGCGCTGTTGACCAGCGGGGTTGCAGCCACCGCCGGCGCGGGCACCCTCGTCCTCGTCGCCCCCACCGGGCAAGTGACCGTCGGCAATACAGTGCAGGTGACTGCGCAGATGCAGGGGGTCAGCGGCCCGCTCTCTGCCGCCCAGGCCGAGGTGGTCTACAACCCGGCGGTGCTGGAATTTCGCAGCGTTGCGCCCGCTGGTTTTCTCAGCAGCACAGGCCGCCAGGTGGTCTGCCCTCCTCCGGCCCAAAGCAGCGGACGGGCGCGCTTTGTTTGCGCCAGCGCTGGCCCCAATGCCGGACCGACGGGCAGCGGCCCACTGGTGACGATTACTTTCGGGGCCGTCGGCGCGGGGCAGAGCAATCTAAGCCTGGAAGGGATTTCCTTGATCAACAGCAGCCGACCGCCCGCGGCCATCAGTTCATCCACCCAGAGCGCGCAGGTGACAGTCGCACCCCAAGCGCCGGTGGAGACGGAGATTCCGCTCTGGCTGCCGCTGGTGAACAGATAGGGTATTGCGTATTGCGTATTTCGTAATTCGTGATGATTGAGGGGCTGATGAGCGGATGTGATGCGTGAAGCGTGAAACGTGAGGTGTCGTCACGTGATCTCACGTTTCACGTCTTCACGTCTTCACGCTTCCGCCCGCAAATCGTGGCTTCGCCGCCTTATGCAATACGCAATACGCAATCTTTCCCTATCAGTCATCTTTACAAGTTGGAGGCTTTGATGAAAGGCCAAACCCCTGCGCTCCTGCGCCTGCTTTTGCTCGTCAGTCTGATCCTCCAACTCCTGCCCCCGCCCGGAGTCCAGGCTAGCCAGTCGCGCCAAACGCTGGGCCAGCCGGTCCGGATCGACGCCCAACCCGCTCTATCCCGCCGGGCCCTGACCGGCCTCTTCTTTGCCGATTTGGACGGCGACCGGGACGTGGACGGCGCGGATCTGGGCATTGTGGCCCTGGCCTGGAACTGCAAGACCGGCGACGGCTGCTACGACGCCGGCCTGGATTTTGACAGCAACGGTCTCATCGACGTTTTCGATCTGGCCCGGGTGGGCAACGAATTTGATGTGACGCCGCCTCTGCTCACTGTCACCAGCCCAACCGAGGGCAGCACCCTTTCCGGCAACAGCGTGCAGGTGAGCGGCAGCGTGCAGGACCTGCACGGCGCAACGGTGACGGTCAACGGCGTCGCCGCGACGGTCAACGCTCAGAACTGGCAGGCGGCTGTGCCCGTTTCCGCGGGCAACCTGGCCCTGCAAATTGTGGCTGTGGATGGGGTTGGGCTGGTAAGCACTGCCAGCCGCATTGTGGCGCTGGATCAGGCGGGGCCGTTCATCGACGTTCTTGCCCCCCGCCACCGCCAGGCGGTCTACAGCGACCGGCCTGCTATCGAAATCGGCTATCGGGACTTCGACAGCAGCGTGAACCCGGCCAGCCTGCAAGTGACTGTGCAGGACGCGGCCGGCGGCAGCCCGGTCAATGTGACCGGCAACCTGACTGCGAATGGGGAAGGGGCGGCGGGCCAGTTGGCCGCGCCCCTGGCCGCGGATCGCAGCTATACCCTCACCGTCAGCCTGCGCGATAGCCTGGGCAATTCGGCCACTGTGGCCACGAATTTCTACATCCCGCCCAATCCCGGCGCTATCACCCCGCCTGCCGAGACAGATGCGTCCGGTTGGGTAAGCGGCGTCGTTTACGACAGCGCCGCCTGCGGCGCCCATCTCGTCGCCTGTCCGGGGCTGGCCGGCGCGACAGTTACATTGCAGGCGGTGGACGAGACCGCCCTGAGTCTGGCGCGGGAGAGCCGCGCCCGCTCGCTGGAAGGCCAGAGCCGCTTCAGCGCCCGGCTGTCCAGCAGCGAAGAGGCGCTGGCGCGGGCCGCCTTCACCCCCATCACCGGCACAGTCGTCACTGGGCCGGACGGCTTCTTCGCCTTTCCCGTGAACGCCAGCGGTCGCTACGCGTTGCGCGCCGAGAAGGGCGGCTTCACCTACGGCCAGCGTATGGCCGATATTGTGCGCGAGCGCAGCACCCCCACCAACGACATTTTTCTGACGCCGCTGGACCCGGCCAAAACTGTCTGCGACAGCGGCGGCTGTTCCCATGCCAGCGCCGACGGTCAGATGGAGCTGGAGATTCCGCCGGGGGCCATTCGCGCCGGCGAGACGCTGGATGTGACGGCCACGGAATTTGAGCGGGTCTTCTTCCTGCCCAGCGGCGAGCTGCCCCCCGGCACGTGGGAGACCTACGCCTTCAATCTGGGCGGCGATTCGGACTACGCCTTTGAGACGCCGGTGAGTGTGCGCCTGAAGAACAGCAAAGGCTTTGCGCCGGGCACAGAAATTCCCCTGGGCTTCTGGAATCAGAGCCTCTTGCAGTGGGAACACGAGGGCACAGCGACGGTCAGCGGCGACGGCGTGTGGGTGGCGATGCAACTGACCCACTTCTCCAACCACGACCCCAACTTCCCAGTGACGCCGGGCGCGGCCACGCCCGCATCCATCGACAAGACGAAAAAGGACGACGACTGCGCCGAGGGGCAGAAGGGCAATTCGGAGGTGACGCTGCGCTCCGGCTTTCTGCGCCAGGCGTTTGATCTGCCGGCTGTGGAGGTGTTGGGGCAGACCCGGCGGCTCGACTTTAAGTACAGCAGCGGGCGGGCCGATTTCACCGAAATTATCGAGGCGGCCCTGGCCCTGGAGAGCACGGGCGGGCTGGATTTGGACGGCTTTGTGCAGGTGGAGCTCTTCATCGAAGGGCAGAAGACGGCCAACTTTACCTTTGCCGCGGCCGAATTGCAGGCGGGGGGCGAGATCGGCCAGTTCCGCTTTTTGTGGGATGGCCGGGACGCCCAGGGCAACCGGCTGCCGTCGGGCATCTACCGCTTCGGTCTGCGCATCCGCATCCCCTACACCGCCCAATTCTTTGCGTCGGTGGGTGGGCGCTTCGGCGCGCCGCCGGATTTCAGCCGGCCCATCGGACGCAGCACCCGGGCCACGCTCGACGATTTCGTCTTTGGCTCGGTGCTGGTCAACAGCGAAGTCAACAGTCCCTACGGCGCGGGCTGGGTGTTGGACGGCCAGCAGCGGCTCTACGAAGACGAATCCGGGCGCATCCTCATCGACGACGGCTGCAATGTGGATGAGTTCTACTTCCCGGCCAAAAACCTGACCCTGCCCCCCGCGGGAACCCAGCGTTCGGCGGATGAGCCGATGAGGGGGATTTTCCAGGAGGAGGAGATTGGGGATCGGGGATCGGGGATCGGGGAT
>JACQGT010000149.1 GCA_016199425.1 Chloroflexota bacterium | reverse complement strand
GCGAGGAGCAGTGATTTGTCCTAAAAGTGAAATGCACCCGGTTTCCTGTAGTGGGAATCAGGCCAACGGCCTTACCAATCGAAGGGCATCAGCGCCGGGGTGCTCTGCCGCAGGGCGTCGCCTGGCCTACGTTCCCTTTACCCGGCGTTTGGGTGGGGCAGGGCGTGGATGTGGGAGTCGGGCCGACGCTGGTGAGCGTGTGGGTGGGCGTGGCAGTGTGGGTGGGCGTGGCAGTGTGGGTGGGCGTGGCAGTGTGGGTGGGCGTGCTGGCCCTGCCCCGCATCTGCGGTCTTACCACCTCTTCGCTTGCGGGCGGACCCCAGCGGGCGAACGCCGCCGCTGGCGCGTTTCCCGCCGCGATGAACTGGCCGCCCACGTAGACCGATCCGCCGAAGGCAGCCAACGCCTTTACACTGGCATCGGCGCTCAATCCGCCGCCTAGAGCCTGCCAGCTGCCCCAAATCTCGTCCCAACGCGCAATCGACGCGGTCTGCGCCGTCCCCGCCGCAGTGAATTCGCCGCCGACAAAAACGCTGTCACCGGCAGCCGACAGCGTATAGACGGCCGGGCTGTACTCTTTGCTCACACTGTCCCCCAGCGCCTGCCACCCTTTTTTGAAATGGAAGGCCGCGATCCCCCGGGTCGCCACGCCGCCAGCGCTGTCAAAAACACCCCCCACATAGAGCGCCCGTTCGGTCAGGGCCAGGGCGTAGACTTCGCCAGCAAAGTCGTCAAAGCTGCCACGCCGGGTCACGCCTACTTTGTCACCCTGGCCGATTACATAGCGGTCATCGGTCTGGCTGTCCCACGCCAACAGCCCATTGACTGTTACATCTTCGCTTCCTTCCGTGGCAGTGTGGAAGCTGCCGCCCATATAGAGATTGCGCCCATCCCAGGCCAGGGCGCGCACGTCATCGTCCAGACTAACGCCCTGGCCCAGCCCCGACCAGCGCCTGCCGTTCCAACGCGCGATATAGGCGGTGTCGGCGTCGCCGGCCGCGGTGAAATCGCCGCCCACAAAGAGCGTGCCGTCCGGGGCCACGGCCAGGGCGTAGACGTAGCCGTTGACACCGCTGCCCAGAGCGCTCCAGCGCCCGGTTTTGCTGTCGTACTGGGCAATGTAGCTGGCCCCGACACCCCCCGCTTCGGTAAAGCTGCCGCCCACGTAGAGTGTCGAGCCGTGGGTGGCCAGGGCGTAGACCGATCCGTTCACCCCTGCCCCCAGCCCGCTCCACCGGCTACCCTCCCAAACGGCGATATTGCGCGTGGGACGACCGGCCACCCGGTCAAAATTGCCGCCGGCATAGACCAGCCCCCGGGCGTCGACGGTCAGGGCTTCTACTCGCCCGCTGATGGAACCATAACCGACGCCCTGTCCCAGTGCTTCCCACTCGACCCCCGTCCATTTGATCAGATTGCGGCTGATCAAATTGCCAGCGCCGGTAAAAGAGCCGGCCGCATAGACGCCGCCATCGCCGCTGGACGCCAGACTGAGAACGCCGTCGTAGCTGTCCGTCACGCCGCCGCCCACCGCCGCCCAAGAACGGCCCTGCCAGACGGCCAGCCCGGCCACTGTCTTGTCGCCGATACTCGCCATTGTCCCGCCCGCGTAGAGAGCGTCGCCCACCAGGGCCAGACTGTTGACATAGGCGTAGGCCGAATCCATGCCGAGGCCGCTGCCGAGGGTGCGCCAGCGCCGCCCGTCCCAACGGGCGATGGAAGCGGCAGCCTCGCCGCCTGCCTTGACGAATTGCCCGCCTGCGTAGAGAAGGCCGTCGTCATCCACGGCCAGGGCGCGCGCTTCGCCTTTGCCGTATGCTTTCTCCAGCCCGCTGCCCAGGGCTTCCCAGCGGCGGCCATCCCAACGGGCCACACTGTTGACCAACAGGGGCTGGGCATTGCCTGCCGAGGTGAAGTCGCCGCCCGCGTAGAGGTTGCCGTCCGGTCCTGCGGCCAGGGCGTAGACGCTGCCGTAGCTGTAACTGTTGAGGGCGCCGCTGTAGTCCGCATCGCCCAGGCCGTCGCCCAACGCGGTCAGCTTGCGGCCATCCCAGCGGGCAATGTCCAGAGTATTGAGATCGTTGAGCGCGGTGAAGTCGCCGCCGATGTAGAGGGCATCGTCCACCACAGCCAGCGCCCGCACAATGCCTTTGTAACTGTCCTGCATCACGCCCGCGCCGTCGCCCAGGGCGGACCAGCGCGTTCCGTCCCAAACGGCAATGCCGTTGACCGCCACACCCCCGGCCTGGGTAAATTCGCCGCCCACGTAGAGTTTGCCTTCGTAGACCGCCAGGGCGTAGACATAGCCGTTGACGCCCGACCCCAGCGCATGCCAGCGGCGGCCATCCCAGCGGGCCACATTGTTGGCGGGCAGCAGCGCCGCAAATGTGAAATTGCCGCCGATGTAGAGGTCTGCGCCGTCCACGGCCAGGGCGCGCACAGAGCCATACTCGACGCTGGGCAGGCCGAAACGATCGTCCCACACGTCATCCTCAACCGCAGGGGGAGCAGCCCCGGCCAGACCGACGCTGCCCCAGAGCAGGGCCAACCCCAGCAAAAGCCATACAAAACGACGCATCGTTCGCATCTTTCTCTCCGTCACAGTTACTGTCAGTAGTCCGCAGTCAGTAGTCCGCAGTCAGTAGTCCAAAGTCTTGAGTCAGGCTTGGCAGCATTGGAGTCTACTGACTGTCATTCGTTCCACTGCAAAGATCAGGAAACGTGAAGCGTACACCTATCCGGCCTGCTTTACGAATACGCTTCCGCCTCACTCACTTTACGCTGTCCCTGGGGGATGGCCGGCGCGTTGTGGATGGCCGGTGGGGCCTCGCCCGCCTGTACCATCCGGCGGATCAACCGCTCTTTGAGCACGTCAGCCGTCTGGCGGTGGCTCTCCCAGCCGATGAGATTGGTCAGTTCGTAGGGGTCGTACTCCAGATCGTAGAGATATTGCTCCACATATTCGTCCGAACCGGCATCGGCCCAGCCGCTCTTGTCCGGCGCAGTGACACAATACTTCCAGCGTGCGGTGCGCACGGCCCGGCCCACTTGCGATTCGCTGATTTGGATGAAGGCTTCTTCGGGCCAGTCGGTAGCGGTGCGGTTGACCAGAGGCAGCACTGAGCGCCCCTCCATCTGCGCCGGGATGGGCAGCCCGGCCGCGTCCAGGAGGGTGGGCGGCAGATCGAGCAGACTGATCATCTCGCGAATCTCGCCGCCGCCGGTGAAGCCGGGGCCGCTGATGGCCGTGGGCAGGCGCACGGACGCCTCGTGGCAGGAGCGCTTGTACTCGCCGTTGCGGGTCTTGAAGTGGCAGCCGTGGTCGGTGGTGAAGAGAATGACTGTATTCTCCAGCATCCCCAGGCTCTTCAGCGCGTCGGTCATCCGGCCCAGCGCTTCGTCCAGCCGCTTGATCATCCCCCAATAGCCGCCCAAATGCTGTTGGCTGGAACCGCCCAGCGCGGCCAGGTCTGGCGGCGTCCAGCGGCCGGCGTAGCGCTCCCGGTAGCCATCCGGCGGCGGATAGTCGTCCAGGTGGTTTTGGTGGTGGGGTTCCAGGTAGGAGATAAAGAGAAAGAAGGGGTTTTCCTGATGGCTATCGATGTAGCGGATCACCGCGTCGGTCTGGGCGTCCACCCGGTAGCCGGGCAGCTTCACCCGCTGCTGGTCGTTGTCGTACATGACCAGATCGTAGGCGTCGGAGGTGAACTCCAGCAGATTGGAGGCCAACCAGTAATCGTAGCCGCCCCGCTGCTCTGGGGGCAGTGCGCCGGCGTATTTGTTTTCGGCCAGATGCCATTTGCCGATGTAGCCCGTGTCGTAGCCGCCTTCCTTGAAGAAATGGGCCATTGTACGCAAGTCCTGGCGCAGGGGGATGCCGTTGCGATAGGCGCCGGTGTTGGTGGCGTACATGCCAGTTTGCAAGCAGGAGCGGGCGGGTCCGCAGACGGGCTGGCAGGTGACGGTCGTGTGCAGGTGGGTGCCCTGGCGGGCCATGCGGTCGAAGTTGGGCGTCAGGTCCAGGGGATTGCCATGCACCCCCGTGCTGTCCCAGCGCTGCTGGTCGGTAAAGAAGACGATGACGTTTGGTTTGCCGGTCACGATTCTCTCCTGGTGGGTGGGGGAATGGATAGAAGGAAGTGAGTTTCTCAGTTCCTTTCTCTATAGTATAATTGTACACGATCTTCCCGTTCACCACCACCCACCCGGAGAAAAATGATGATCGATAACGCCCGGCTGCACGACAAATGCCGCACAGCCCTGGACTTTGCCGCGGGCCAACTGCGCGGCCTTGTGGAAAAGCATCCCGACTACTTCCCCATGTACACCCAGCAGGGCAAATGGAAGCACGGGGGCGAAGCCTGGACCAACTGGTGCGAGGGCTTTCTGGGCGGCCAGTTGTGGCTGCTCTACCGGCACACGGGCGACGACTATTTCCGGCAGAAGGCCGAACACTACTCCCGCCATCTGGAAGAACGCAAATGGGACCGGACCGTCCACGACCTGGGCTTTCTCTTCTGGTCCACCTGGCGGCGCTGGTATGACCTGACCGGCGACCCGGTGCTGAACCAGACGGTCATCCAG
>JACQGT010000146.1 GCA_016199425.1 Chloroflexota bacterium | reverse complement strand
GGCGTGGGCCACCCGGTTATCGCGCAGCGCGTTGCGCAGCGTCTGGGTCACGTGCTCCTGACCCACAACCTCGTCAAATGTTCGACTGCGCCACTTGCGATAGAGTGCCTGGGCCATTGTTCGCTCGTCATTCCAGAAGGGGAGACGCAGACTAAAACGTGAAAGTGAGACGGTAGGATTGCCCATCGCTCCCTGTGGGACGGGTCTTCCTGCACAGTGTACCATTGAGCCAAGCGGCTGGCAAAAAGAGACGATTTTGCCATTCCTTCTGGTATACTACTGGTTAGCCCGCCATCGCCACAGCATCGAAGTATCGTTCTGCAAGAAAACAAGGAGACGAAAATATGAAGAAGGTAACTACGACAATGGGCATGGAAATCGCCAATTTTCGTCCAGTCAACACATTTATAAATACAGATGAGATCGAAGGAAAAGATACGATCCGAGTTACGAAAGATCCGAAGGTGACAGTCGTAGATGAAGCGACGTTTGCAAAACTGACTAATTCTGACTTCAAAAATGGCATCATTGAGGTCAAGGTACTGAGCAAGCTTTTGGAGGACGCTCCTGATTTTGCTCGAGGCTTTATCGGCATTGCCTTTAGAATTGATGAGGGTAATTCTAAGTTCGAATGTATTTATATCCGCCCGACCAATGGAAGAGCCGAAGACCAGTTGCGAAGAAATCGATCTACACAATATTTCTCATACCCAGATTTCAAATTTGATCGTCTCAGGAAAGAAGCTTCTGGAGTATATGAATCATACGCTGACATGGGGCTCAACGAATGGATCACTATAAAGATTGAGGTCAAGGAGGAGAAAGCGAAACTCTATTTAGATGGGCGAGAGCATCCTGTATTAGTAGTGAACGATCTAAAGCATGGTGCGAATGCGTCAGGAGGAATCGGGCTTTGGGTTGATGTTGGAACAGAAGGGCATTTTACCGATCTGAAGGTAGAAAACAGTTGATCTTCTCGAAAGGAACAGAATAAGGAAACAACATCTCCCTATGCAAAAAGCGGGCTAACCACCATTTGCAACCGACCGTGGGGATTCTGCCGGTAAAATAGAATTATTGGCATCCCGAAGTTGGTTCTGATCCTGTAGGTGATCCTAGCCCGCCCACGACGGCTGAAATGGAGCGTTATGAGCGAAAAAATTGTCAACACGTTTCAAGCGCGGCGCAAACTCAACGAAGATCTGGGAGGGCTGTCGGCGACTCAATCCGAGGCCGAATTGTTGTCTCGCGTGCGCGCCATCGCCCAGAGCTACGAACCTCTGCTGATTCTCTCGACGCTCTCCAAATATCTGGACAATTCCAGCAGCCAGGTGCGGGGCGGGCTGGGGCGGCTGGCGACGCTGCTGCCCTACGACGAGACGGTGACTGTCCTGCGCAAAGAAGCGGCCAACCGGCAGAATCCCACCCAGGCCCGGCTGACCGCCGCGCTGATTCTGGAACGTTTTCTTCAAGCGGAGCTTGCACCCGGCCTGATGAGCGATCTGAAGGACCCGGAAACGGTTGTGATGCAGAGCTTGCAGGAGGCGCTGGCCGAGAGCCACGAGAACCATTACATTCTGCTGGAGTACGTGCGCCAGATGCGCCAGGAGAATGAGCAGGTGGCCTATCAGGTGCTGGAGCTTGTGGGGCGGCTGGATGCGGCTGACCAGCCCGAACTGTTGCGTCTGATTGCCTACGATATGCGGGTCGGGGTGGCCCAGGCTGCCGTAGAGCGGCTGGGTCTGCTGCGCCAGGGCGAACCGGCCCAGCGCGCGGCCCAGGCACTGCATACGCTCCAGCACAATCTGTCGCCCGATCTGGCCCGGTTGGCCGAGCGCACATTGCGCAAACTGCGCTTTGCCGGCGTTCCCATCCAGCCTGCGCCCTTGGATGTCTGGCGCGCACTGATCACCCCCAGCACACTGGACGGCTCCCAAGACCTCTGGTTTTTGCACAGGGGAAACGAGGCAGACGAGAATGTGCTAATCGGGCTGCGTATCAATGCCAGCGCCGGTTTGCTGGACGCCTTTGGCAGCGAGGCGGTGGACCCACAATATCTGCCCCCCGCACGGTCTGTGGGCGAATTGGTGAGCGTCTCGTTGACCAACGGCATGCCAACTGTCTTTCTGGAAGTGCCGGTGGCCTATGCCCATTGGCGGCTGCAACAGGCGCTGGACGCCCACTGGCGACAATCCCAGCCCCGACCCCTGCCCGACGAATATACCTTCTACAATCCCTATCTGTTCCGTGGCAAAGCTGCCGAACTGCCTGCCGAGTTGCAGGCGCTGCTCACGTCTGGTCCGGCGTTGTGGCAAAAATCCCGGCCCAAACTCGAAGAGAACGCTGCCACACTACTTCGTCATCCAGCAATGGCGGGCTGGTTTTTCCAGAACAGCCAGATGGTAGATGCCCTGACCCGTCTGCCCAGAAACGACGAACAGGCATTTCAGAAAACCATCAGCGCCTTGAAACGAAAGCTCTTTACCGCGCAGGTCGAACAGGCGTTGAACGTCGAAATCCAGGTCGGGCTGCTGGCCCAGGCGGGATGGCTGGCGATCTCCGGCCATCCCCAACACGCCCAGCACGCGGTCCTCCTGGCCGAAGGCTTCAACCACATGCGAGCGGCCGAACATCCGCTGCCAGGGATGATGCTGGAGATAGGGCTGCTGCTCTTGATGAAGCGCAAGGAAAGCGCGGAGAAGAAGTAACACGAGGATCGGTGTTCTGCGGCACAGAAACGAAAGCGTGAAACGCGGGATCAAACGTCGATCTCACGTTTCACGCTTCATTTCTTGCCAACCGTTCAACTGTTCAACCAGCAGTTAGAAAATCCCCAACTCATCCTTCGCATCGTCCGACATCATATCGGGATTCCAGAAGGGCGTCCAGACCAAATGGACGTTCACCTCGTCCAAATTGGGGAAGGCGTTGTGGGTGGTGCGCTGTACGTCGGTGATGATCTGCGGCCCCGCGGGACAGCCGGGGCTGGTCAGGGTCATTGTGATCTCTGCCTGCTTTTGATTGGTCACTTCGATGTCATAAATCAGCCCCAGATCGACGATATTCATCATCAATTCCGGGTCGCGCACGTGGGCTTTGATTTCGGCCCGCACTTCGTCGGGGGTGGGCAGGGTATTGTCAGACATAGAGCTTCTCCACAAGAATGGGAAGGAATGATTCCTTCTTCAATACGGTTTCTCTACAAAAACGTCGTCGCCGTCCACTTCAACAGCGTAAACGGAGGTGGCCTCGAAGGCGGGCATACTCAGGGCCGCGCCCGTGCAAATGTCGAAGCGTGCGCCGTGGCGGGGACACTGGACCTGGCACACATTGACGATATCCCCTTCCACCAGCGGCCCGCCGTCGTGGGTGCAGACATCTTCAATGGCGTGCAGTTCCCCGTCCAGATTGAAGATGGCGATGCGCACACCGTCGATCTCCACCAGTTTGCGCCCGCCTACGGGAATCTCGGCGAGACTGGCTACTCTTGCGAAATCTTCTGTCATATCTCTCACCAATAGTGATGCAATGTCGTTGAGGATAGTGAACAGTCATCAGTAAGCAGTTATCAGTAGGCGATATGGCACTGCAACTGATAACTGATGACTGCTCACTTCTTTTACTCCGGCCACTCGTCCAGGCCATACAGCCCGGCCTTCAACGCCTTCAACGGCAATAGCGCGCATTTCAGCCGCACGGGGCCGATCTCAATGCCCAGCAGGTCGAGGATGTCTTCCTTTCCCCACTCTTTGAGATCAGTAACAGTCATGCCGACGATTTCCTCCATAATCATCGACGCGCTGGCCTGGCTGATGGCGCAGCCCCGCCCGTCAAAGGCGGCGTCCACTACAACGCCGTCGGCCACTTTCAACTCAATCGTTATTTCATCCCCACAGAAGGGATTGGTGTCGTGGTAGTGGATATCCGGCGCGTCAATGTGGCCCTTGCGCCGGGGGTGTTTGTAGTGGTCGAGGATGGCCTCGCGGTAGAGCTGATCCATAACGGTATCCAGTATTCGTGGGATGGACTATTGCAAGTTTTCCAGATGTCCGTGAAAGGCAACCGCATACCCGTCGACCACCAGATAGCGAACCCCGTTATCGTTTAACGATTGTATAAACTCTCTGAAGTCTGGGTTGAGCGTCATCTTGCCAGCCATGATATTCCCGCCGGATTTCTTCCAAAGCAGCCAATCGGGTTTGGTAAGGCTGTTTCTGCCAATAGGCAAAGTCTGTTGGCTGATCCTTCACATCGACTTTGCGGTAGACTTTTGCGATCATTTGGGCGCTACTCTCCTCTCAAAACGCGAAAATCGCCGCGGCCTTCTCTAATCCTACCACCAGTTTATCCACTTTGCTACGAATCTTTCAGTTCAATCCTAAAGCTTTGGTTACCAGAGAGAGTATATTTGTCATGCGCTGGTCGTTCATCGTGCCCAGTTTCGTGAGGATCAACGACTGATGCATTGTGACCAGTTTTCCACAACGGACCACGGAACTCAGGCGCAATCCAGTACCAGCGAAGTCTTCGTCATCTGCCCAGATCACAAAGTCGGTATCTGCAAGAGGACGTTTTGTGTTGGAACTCAAAGCCACGAGAATCGCATCATCAGACTGACGGTTGAAGCGCTCTGATGAGACAACCACCGCCGGTCGCGGTTTCTGCTGTGTCAGATCGGTGAACGGAAACGGGACCAGAACAATTGCGCCGCGTTGTGCGTTCATGCCCGGCGTCCCTCAAAAACGGCGGTAGCAGCCACCAAATCGTCGTAGACGTCTTCTTCTGGATCATTCCAGAAGTCGAGAGCCGATTCCGCCAGAGAAAGCCAACCGATCTCTTCGATGTGCTGCGGTTCAAGTCCCATTAATACCGGCAAGCGCTGCTGAAGCTGATTCTTCTCCTCGGCATTGAGCAGCAGAATTGCTGTTGAAACTTGCTCGAGGGTGAGTTTGAGTGCCAATGTCACGCCAACACCTCCTTCTCACAAAGCGAAAATCGCCGCGGCCTTCTCCAATCCTACCACCAGTTTGTCCACTTCCTCAAAGGTGTTGTAGAGGTAAAAGCTGGCCCGGGCGCTGGCGACGATGCCCAACCGGTCGTGGATGGGCTGGGCGCAGTGATGGCCGGCCCGGATGGCGATGCCGTCCGCATCGAGAACAGCCGAGAGGTCGTGGGGATGGATGCCGTCCAGGATAAAGGCGACCAGACCGCCCCGTTCTTCTGGCCCCGGCCCCAAAATGCGCAGACCCTCAATCTGAGAGAGCCGCTCGTAGGCGTAGCTGGTCAGCGCGTGTTCGTGCTGCCAGACCCAATCCATACCAACTTCCTGCAAAAAGTCCACCGCCGCGCCCAGGCCAATGCCCTCGGCGATGGCCGGTGTGCCCGCCTCAAATTTGTACGGGAGCGTATTCCAGCGGCTGCCGCTCATACGCACTTCTCGGATCATATCACCCCCGCCCATAAAAGGCGGCATGGCTTCCAGAAGTTCTCGTTTGCCGTAGAGAATGCCGATGCCCGTCGGCCCGCACATTTTGTGGCCGCTGAAGACGAGGAAGTCCGGGTCCAAGGCCTGCACGTCTATGGGCATGTGGGGCACACTCTGGCTGGTGTCAATGAGAGCCAACGCGCCCACTGCGTGGGCTGCCCGTACCAATTCCGCCGCGGGGTTGATCGTGCCGAGAACGTTGCTCACGTGAACAAAGGCAAAGAGCTTCGTGCGCTCGGTCAGCAGTGTGTCCAGTTTGCTCAGGTCCAGCGTACCGCCGTCGGTGATAGGCACGTAGCGCAGGGTGAAGCCCAACTGCTCCTGCAAAATCTGCCAGGGGACGATATTGCTGTGGTGCTCCATTTCGGTGATCAGCACCTCGTCGCCCGGCCCCAAATTGGCCCGCCCCCAACTGTGGGCCACCACATTGATGGCTTCGGTGGCGTTGCGGGTAAAGATCGTCTGCTTGTCGCTGGGCGCGTTGATAAAGTTCGCAATGCGTGCCCGCGCCTCTTCATAGGCCGCGGTCGCCTCTTCGCTCAACGTATGCACGCCCCGGTGG
Source organism: Chloroflexota bacterium (assembly GCA_016199425.1). Taxonomy (GTDB): domain Bacteria; phylum Chloroflexota; class Anaerolineae; order Caldilineales; family Caldilineaceae; genus JACQGT01. Next base: position 224 of record JACQGT010000146.1, on the reverse strand, counting down.
ATATTCGAATTGTAGTGGCGATAGTAGTTATCCAGCGTTTCGATGACGGCCAGGGGCTTCTGGGTCGTGGCCGCGTTGTCCAAATAGACCAGCGGCTTGCCGCGGACCTGGCGTTCCAAAACGGGGAAGAGGAAGCGAAGGGAGGCGAATTTGTGGTCGGTAGCAATAGGTGTTGTGGCGGTTGCAATCATTGGGTTCTCCAACCGTGAAACGTGAAACGTGAG
>JACQGT010000144.1 GCA_016199425.1 Chloroflexota bacterium | reverse complement strand
GTATTGGCCTCGCTGCGTGGCGCCAACCACGCCTTCGGCCCCAACTGTGTTGCGTTTGAAAAAGAGTTCGCCGCCTGGAACGGCAATCGCTTTGCCATTACCACCAACAGCGGCACCGCTGCGCTGCATATGTGTGTGGCCGCCTGTGGCTGTAGCGAAGGCGACGAGGTGATCGTTCCCGCTTTCTCCTGGTCATCCTCGGCCACCTGCATCCTGCACCACAATTGCATCCCCGTTTTTGTCGATATCGACTGGGGTACAATGAACATCGACGCCGACAAAATCGAGGCTGCCATCACCCCTAAAACCAGAGCGATCCTTGTCGTCCATCTGCACGGGCTGGTGGTGGATATGGACAAGGTGATGGCGCTGGCCGAGCGGCATGAGCTGAAGGTGATCGAAGATGCGTGTCAGGCCCACGGCGCGCGCTTTCGCGGTCGCAAAGCAGGAACCATCGGTCACTGTGCCGCCTTTAGCTTCAACCAGAACAAAAACCTCTGCTCCGGCGAAGGCGGCATGTTTGTCACCGATGACGAAGAACTGATGCAGAAAGCGCGCACACTCTGGTCGTTTGGTGAGACGCGTTCCCCCGTAGAAGCGCGTGACTATCACGTCTATGCCCTGGGCTGGATGTACCGCAACAATGACCTGACTGCTGCCTTTGGCCGCGCCCAACTCACGCGCCTGGACCTTTATCTCGAACAACAGAAAGAGAATGTGCGCCAGCTTCACGAACAGCTACGCGGCACGCCGCACCTGCTATTGCCGACCGAGCCAGAGGGATACGAACACAACTGGTACAATTATACGGTACGCTTTGATCTGGCCGGGCTTGGACACAGCCAGGACGCGGCCCACTTCCGCAACAAAATCGTGGAGGCGATGCGCGCCGAAGGGGTCGAAATCAGCATCTGGCAACGGTTTATCCTGCCGCGCATGACCGTCTTCCAGGCCAAGAACGCCTATGGATACGGTGCTCCCTGGAGCAGCCCCCACGCGCAGCCGGTCGATTACGCGCCCGAACAGTATCCGGTGGCGCAAGCCCATTGCGATGCCCACGCCTGTCTATCCATGAGCTTGCGCCAACCCAATGGCCCGGACGTGATCGAAATGATTACCGAGGGCATTCGCAAAGTGATGGGACAGGTTGACCAGCTATCGTAGATATTGGATATTGGGTATTGGATAGTTCGTAGGGCATGACGCAATACCTAATACCCAATATCCAATACCCAACCTAAGGGAGTCTCCTTATGAACCCAATCGGAATCGGCGTTATTGGCGGCGGGGGTATTGCCGCCGAAGGACACATTCGCGGTTTTCAGACCGACCCGCGCTGCCTTGTGCGCGCACTGTGGGATGTGGACGACGCAAGAGTGCAGGAGCAGGCCCAACGACTGGGCGTATACTCCGTTTCTGCCAGCCTGAATGCGTTGCTGGATCGGGACGATATCCAGGCGGTTTCAGTCTGCTCGCCGGATCACACCCACGGCGAACTCTGTCACCGGGCGTTGCAGGCAGGCAAGCACGTTCTCTGCGAAAAACCCATGTGTACCAGCCGCGCCGATGCAGCCCGCCTGGTGCAGGATGTGCGCGCAACCGGGCTGACATTCCTGGCCGGGCACGTCTACCACTTCCGTCCGGAAGCCGAGGCGATGGTGGCTGCCTATCGCAACGGGGAGATCGGCGACGCCTGGCTGGCCGAAGGCGATTACATCTCGGATATGCGCCCCTTCTATGGCGCGGACGGCTTCACGCCCTGGCGCACCGACAGCCGCGCCCCGCAGGATATCCTGCTCGGCGGCGGTTGCCACCCTCTGGGAATGATGCTGTGGGCGCTCCAGACCCGCGTCACGCAGGTCTTCGCGGTTGCCAATCATCGGGCCGAACCCATCCTGCCCCTGAACGACTGCTATGTGGCGACGCTGCAATTTGAAAACGGCGTCATCGGCAAGCTGATCGCGGCTTCGGGCAATCGCGGCTACGCCCCCACGGGCGGCAATCTCGTCATCTACGGTACCCACGGCACCCTTTGGCGCAACAAACTCTACCGCAACGATATGCACACCCACAAGAGCCAAGTCATCCACGACTGGGCGGAGGAGTTCAAAGAGCACAGACCGCGCGTCCACGACACGCGCCAGGTGCATCACTTTGCCGAACAGTGCGAACACTTTTTGGATTGTATCCAGGGCAAAGCCCAGCCGCGCACCAGTGTTGTGGATGGGGCGCGCATCGTTGCCGCGCTCTCCGCCGCCATCGAGTCGGCCCGGACGGGACAGCCTGTCACTGTGGACAATGCGTTTTGAAGATGAGAAGTAATTGCTCAGGCTACTGGTCCAGTGAGCGCAGATTGAGTAGCCGAGTCTGCGAGGCGTATCGAAATCAAGCGAACGGGTCCACCCGCTTGGTTTTGATACGGCGGGAAACAGCACCCGCCTACTCAACCGGCGCTAGTCCTGAGAGTTATGATGAGAGAGATTGACGCACTTGTCCAACTCAATTTTGTGCTGGAGATGGAGCGAGCGCATTTGTCCGACATTCCTGACTATCCCTTGCCAGATGGCTACACCCTGCATTGGTACGAGCCGGGGGATGAAAAACACTGGCTGGTCGTGCAAAGAGCTGCCGAAGAATATCTGTCCATTTCGCCCGAACTCTTCGTCGATCAATACGGCAAGAATACCCAACAGCTCCACCAGCGGCTCTTTTTTCTGCGTGCTGCGTCCGGTGCGACGATCGCCACCAGCGCCTCCTGGTTCACCCGCGGCGATCCGACCAGCCCGGTGGGGCGCATCCATTGGGTGGCGATCACCCCGGAATACCAGGGCCGCGGGTTGGGCAATCCATTGATGAGCATCGCCTGCCAGCGTCTACGCCAGCTTGGGCATACGAGCGCTCGTCTGACGACCTCCACCGCCCGCATACCGGCCATCAACCTCTATCTCAAATTTGGCTTTCGGCCCATAGACTTTGAGCGAACAGGCCAGGCTGTGTGGCGTAGATTGCAAAACTACTTGAAGGAGCCTCACCTGCTATGACCAACCGATTTGCAGACAAAATCATCTTCGCCACGGGCGCGGCCCGGGGGCTGGGCAAAGCGATTGTCGAGCGTTTCCTGCGCGAGGGCGCGTCTGTGCTGGCCTTCGATTCCCACGCCGAGAATCTGCGCGCCGCCGAGAGCGAATGGAACGCGGGCGCGCGGGTACTCTCCCACGTGGGCGACGTGCGCCAGCGAGAGAGTGTGCAGGCAGCGGTGGACGTTGCGGTAGCGCGCTGGGGACGCATCGACGTCCTGGCCAATGTGGCGGGCATTGCCCGCGAGGATCACTTCCTGGAGATCGACCCCGCCGACTGGCAGCGTATCCTCGACATCAACTTGACCGGCGTCTTCAACGTGGCGCAACTGGTGGCCCGGCAGATGGCAGCCCAGAGCGGCGGCGGCGTGATTATCAATATGGCGAGCAAAAATGGCATCGCCGCCGAGGTGAAATACGCCCACTACAACGCCACCAAAGCGGGCGTCATTCTGCTCACCAAAACAATGGCCCTGGACCTGGCGGATCACAACATCCGCGTCAACGCCGTGGCCCCCGGTTATATTTTGACGCCCATGGCCGCCGAGATCGACCCGCCAGCGTTTATGGATTTTTATAAGGAGCGGCTGATTCCTCTCAATCGCCTGGGCCGCCCGCAGGATGTGGCTGGGGCCTTTGCTTTCCTGGCCTCGGACGACGCCCAGTTTATGACCGGACATACCCTCGTTATCGACGGCGGGCAGACCAGCGGCGACGGGCGCAAGTTGATGGCGTATCCGCCTGGGTAGGCGACCGACGGCGCTATGGACTCGTCAAAGAATAACCTGCCGCAGTGATCAGTGAGCAGTCAATGTCATTAAGTTAAGCGTGGAGGGAGCATCCTCAGATGCGGCTCTACCGCTGTGGACCCGCATCTGAGG